>SYBY01000511.1 GCA_005788585.1 Actinomycetota bacterium
GCCGGCGCCGCGCTGGGCGCGGGCCCGGTCGCCGTGCTGCCCGCAGCCGGCGGCTCCGCGGCGAGTGCGCCGGCCGCGCCTGCGGATCCGGTGAACGTCCCGGCGGCGGCCCAGCCCGGTGCGCCTGCCGACGAACCCGCAGCCCGCGACGACACCCGCACAGACGCCGACGAGGACAGTTCCGGCGCGTCCGGCGAGGCGGTTCCGGTCGTCGTCGACCCGGAGGTCGCGCGCGACAGCGACGGGGACGGCCTGAACGACGCCGAAGAGCGCCGCCTCCGCACCGATGCCCGCTCCGTGGACTCCGACGGCGACACGCTGCCGGATGGGTGGGAGGTCGACCACGGCCTCGATCCGCTCGCCGCGGGCGACGCCGTCACCGACAGGGACCGCGACGGCGTGCGCGCCCTCACCGAGTTCAAGGTCCGCCTGAATCCGAGCGTGTGGGACTCGAACGGCGACGGCCGCAACGACGGTGACGACGACAGCGACGGTGATGGCGTGGTGAACGCGCTGGAGGAGCGACTGGCCATCCAGGCGTGGCGCGCGGACTCCAACGACGACGGCATCGGCGACGGTCAGGACGATCACGACGGCGACCGCCTGCCCACCATCGTCGAACTCGGCCTGGAGCTCGTGCCCTACCTCTTCGATTCGAGCGGCAACGGTGTGAGCGACGGCGACACGGACTCGGACGGGGACGGCCTGCCGAACGCGATGGAGCTGACGCTGGGCCTCAACCCGGGGACGCTCAGCACCGGTGGTCTCTTCAGCGACGGGGACCTCGACAGTGACGGCGACGGCATCCCCAATGCGCTGGAGATCCTGCGCGGCACCGACCCGTCGGTGCCCGACGCTGTCACGCCGCCCGAGCCGACCGACGAGGAGCTGCCGACGGCACCCCCGACGACCGGCGCCGAGCCGGACCCGGCGGCCGCACCCGAGCCCGAGCCGGCGCTCGAGCCGGAGCCGGAGGCCCCGGCCGTCGACCCAGAGCCCGAGCCGGTCCCGACGCCGGCCCCGTAGGCCGAACGCCCCGCGCGCGCGAGGGCGGCATAGGATCCGGTGATGCGCATCGGCATCCTCACGGGGTCAGGCACGTACGCCCTCCCGGGCCTGGAGGTCCGCTCGGCCGACCTGGTCCGCACGCTGTACGGCAGCGCCCTCGTCACCGAGGGGCACCTCGCCGGCGTCGAGGTCCTGCACGTCTCGCGCCACCGCGACGGCCACGAGCGGATCTCCAGCCAGGTCACCCATCAGGCGAACATCGCGGCGCTGCGCGAGCGGGGTGCCGACGCGATCCTCGCGGCCACGGTGTGCGGCGCCTGCGACCCGGACGTGCCGCTCGGGTCGCTCATCGTCTTCGACGACCTGCACTTCCTCGCGAACCGCCTCCCGGACGGCTCACCCTGCACGCTGCACACCGTCCCGGGTGCCCCTGGGCGCGGCCACTGGATCTTCGAGGATCCCTACGCGCCGCCGCTGCGCACGGCGCTGCTGGAGGCGGCGCGCGCGTCCGGTCACGAGGTCCGCGACGGCGGCTGCTACGGCCACGTCGACGGCCCGCGGTTCAACACGAAGGCGGAGATCCGCACGCTGCGCCAGGTCGGGGTCACCGCGGTGAGCCAGACGGGCGGACCGGAGACCGTGCTCGCCGGGGAGGCGGAGATCCCGTATGCCCTCATCGGGTACGCCACGGACTACGCCAACGGCGTCGCCCCCGAGGCGACGCCCGTCGAGACGCTCGTCCGGCTGATCCAGGCCTCGACGGCGACGTTCGCGACGACCCTGGCGGATGCCGTGACCCGGCTCGACCCGGCGTCGCTGACGCCGAACGGGACGCACTACCGCTGGGACTGAGCCAGAAGAGGGTTGCAGTCCGGCTCCGAGCGGGGATGATCGGGGGCATGGAACGTCACGACGACTACGCACGCAAGCAGGAGGAGGCCGCAGCCGAAGAGGCGCGGCACATCGGGGGTGACCCGGGCCGCGACCCGCGCGCCGGTGACCCGGATCGCTTCGACGGCCGCGACACCGAGGCATTTCGCGCCGTGGAGGAGGCGGGCGGGGGTGAGGCCGAGGGCTTCGAGGAGGCCGAGGCGCTGCTGGAGCAGCGGGCCACGGACACCCACCAGCCGTCGCCGTTCGTCGACCGCGAGGGCATCGTGGAGACGGAGGCCGGCTACCGGGTCAGCGATGACGAGTACGGCGAGGCTGACTCGGCGGGTGGGCAGGAGTAGCGCCGAAGGCTGGGGAGCACGGACTCGAACCGCGGATTGCAGGACCAAAACCTGCCGTGTTTGCCAGTTACACCACTCCCCAGAGCGTTAGGACGGTGTGGGTACAGCCTACGTCGCCGAGGTGAGAGTATGGTGTCCGGCCGGCATGCGAACATATGTTCGCATGCCGAGGTATTCAGCCGACGAGGCGCGGGCGGCCGTTGCCGCCTCGACCAACTACTCCGAGACCCTTCGCCGGCTGGGCCTGCGTCCTGCCGGCGGCAATCACCGTGTCCTCAAGGCCTTCCTCGCCGAACACGGCATCGGAACCGAGCACTTCGACCCCGACATCGGGCGCGGCGCGAACTTTCGCAGTCGCGGGTCCAGGCCGCTCGACGAGATCCTGGTGCGGGGCTCGACGTACTCGCGGCAGGCCCTGAAGCGCCGCCTCTTCGCGGAAGGGCTCAAGGAGCGCAGGTGCGAGCACTGCGGCCAAGGTGAGTACTGGAACGGCGGGCTCATGGCGCTCGTCCTCGATCACATCAACGGCGATGCCGAGGACCATCGCCTGGAGAACCTCCGGATCCTGTGTCCCAACTGCAACGCCACGCTGGACACGCACTGCGGGAGGAACAACGAGTCGCTGCCGCAGCTCGCATGCCAACACTGCGGCGCGGTGTTTCGCGCGCGCCGGCGCGGGCAGCGCTACTGCTCATCCGCGTGCGGTTCGAGGTCGTCGGGCGCAGGCGCGCGCCCTGACCTGCGCCGCGCCGAACGCCCGCCCTACGACGCCCTGATCGCCATGCTCGAGGCCGACGGCTACGAGGCGACGGGGCGCCGCTTCGGGGTCAGCGGCAACGCCGTGCGCAAGTGGCGCCTCGCCTACGAGCGCGAGGCAGCCGCGGCCTCCGGGCCTGACGTGTGAACGGCGCGCACGTCGGTCCCACCACTACGATCGTCCGATGTCCGTCCCCACCTTCGTCGTCCTCGCCGCCGGGCAGGGCACGCGCATGCGCTCGGCCACGCCCAAGGTGCTGCACGACCTCTGCGGCCGGCCGCTCGTCGACTGGCCCGTCGCCGCCGCCCGGGAGGCCGGCGGACGCGTCGTCGTGGTCGACAGCCCGGCAGGGGCGCTCGCCGAGCACTTCACGGGCCAGGACGACGTCGTCGTCGCAGTTCAGCCCCAGCCGGACGGCACCGCCGGCGCGGTCGCCGCGGCGTCCGGCCACCTGCCGTCGGATGCCCCCGTGGTCATCCTCGCGGGCGACGTCCCGCTCGTCACCGCCGATGCGCTTCGCGCGCTGCTTGCCGCCCATACGGCGTCAGGCGCGGCGGCCACGATCGCGACCATGCGGCTGGCCGACCCGTCCGGGTACGGCCGGATCGTGCGCGGCGCGGACGGCGGCGTCGAGCGCGTGGTCGAGACCAAGGTTGCGGGGGACGCGACCGAGGACGAACTCCTCATCGACGAGGTCAACACCGGGCTCTTCGTCTTCGACGGCGCAGCGCTGCGCGACGCGCTTCCCCAGGTCGGCGCGCACACCGCACAGGGCGAGCGGTACCTCCCGGACGTCCTGCCCGTGCTGCGCGCGGCGGGAGCGCGGGTGGCCGGCCACGAGGTCGCCGACCCGGACCTCATGCTCGGCATCAACGATCGCCGGCAGCTTGCCCAGGTGCGCGAGATCGCCCAGCAGCGGATCTTCGACCGGCTCGCCGCACGAGGCGTCACGATCATCGCGCCGGCCGCGACGAGCATCGACATCGGCGTCGACCTGGGGGAGGACACCCTCGTGGAGCCCGGTGTGGTCCTGCGGGGTGCCACCAGCGCGGGTGCCCGCTGCCACCTGGGACCGCAGTCGACGCTCATCGACACCCGGCTGGGCGACGACGTCACCGTGCGCCACACGTACGCCACGGACGCCGAGATCCACGACCGCGTCTCGGTCGGGCCGTTCGCCTACCTGCGCCCCGGCACGATCCTGCGCGAGGGCGCGAAGGTCGGTACGTACGTCGAGATCAAGAACTCGGACATCGGGGCCGGCGCGAAGGTGCCGCACCTGTCGTACATCGGCGACGCCGACGTCGGCGAGCAGTCGAACCTCGGCGCTGGGACGATCACGGCGAACTACGACGGCCGCACCAAGCACCGCACCACGATCGGCGCGCGCGTGCACGGCGGCGTCGACACGTCATTCGTGGCACCGGTCACCGTCGGGGACGACGCGTGGACGGCCGCGGGCTCCGTGGTCACCTCGGACGTCCCGCCCGGCGCGCTGGCCGTCGCGCGGGCGAAGCAGCGCAACATCGAGGGCTACGACGCGCGTCAGCGCGGCGACTGAGTGCGGCATCATGCCTGACACGTCGTTCCGCCCGTCGCCGTGCGTCGACCCCGCACCTTCCGGGTGATCGTCGCGTCACGATGTCGCGCCCCCGCTCTACACTCCGGCCGAGATGAGCGCCATGCAGACCCAGCCGACGCCGGCGACGCGTCTGGACCTGGGGTACGACAAGCACCTGATGCTGTTCAGCGGCCGGGCGAATCCCGAGCTGGCCGCC
>SYBY01000512.1 GCA_005788585.1 Actinomycetota bacterium
AGCGACGGTGCGGTACGCACGGACGCGTGCAGGGCGAAAAGAACCTGCTCAGGCGGGGTATCGTTCCCCGACCGTGGCCTTCGACCGGCAATCCATCGAACGGCGTGACTTCCCGATCGCGCGGCAGGGGTACGACCCGGCATCCGTCGATCGGCACCTCAGCGCCATCGCCGACGCGTTCGACGAGCTGCGCACGCGCTCGGCCGCGGGCGGACTCGACGCCGGCACCCGGCGCCTCCAGGCCCAGCTCGACGGTGTGCACCGGGAGATGGAGACCCTGCTGACCTCGCTGCGCGCGGGCGCGGCGCGCGTCGCCGAACGGCTCGCGGCGGTCGAAGGCGAGCTGCCGTCGGTCGTGCCCCAGCAGCCCGCGCGGCAGGCCGTCATCCCGCCGCCGGCGCCGGTGCCCGCACCGGCTGCGGCTCCGACGCCCGCGCCGGTTCCCTCGGCTCCGCCGGCGGACGACGTTCCGGCGGACACGGAGGGCGCCCGCCTCGTCGCCCTGGACATGGCGCTGGCCGGTCAGCCGCGCGAGCAGGTCGACGCGTACCTCGCCGAGCACTTCGCCGGCGTGGACCGCACCGCGGTCCTCGACTCCGTCTACGCGTCGATCTAGGGAGTCTCGGGGGGCAGGCGCCCGCCGGACAGCATGTGGACCCCGCTGTCGACCAGACGGCGCAGCGCGTCGGGTTCCAGGCTCAGTTCCGTGTGCCGGAGGTTCTGCGCGGCGATGCCGAACATGGACCACCAGACGAGCCGGCTGGCGATCTCGGGCGGCGTGCCGTGCAGCTCGTCGCGTTCCGCGGCCTCCTCGAAGAGCGCATGGAGACGGGCATAGCTCGCCGCGATCCGCTCTCGGACGTGGCGGCGGACCTCGGGGTTCCACGTCGCCTCGGACCATTCGATCGCGCCCATCAGCCGGGCGAGCTCGGGGTGCTCGACGGTGAACGCCACGTAGGCGCGGCACCACGCCCGGATGCGCTCCCACGGGGGGAGGGGCAGGTCGAAGGCCGGGGCCAGGTAGTCGTCGAGCAGGGTGGCCTCGGCGCGGAGCATGACGGCCGAGTACAGGCCCGACTTGTTGTCGAAGTGCAGGTAGACCGTCCCGACGCCGACCCCGGCGTCCGCGGCGACATGCTCGACCCGGGTGCCCGCATAGCCGTTGGCCAGCAGGTGACGCTGCGCGGCGTCGAGGATCTGCCGGCGGGTCGCCTCGCCGCGGCGATTGCCGGGGGTCACGGGCTAGCCGTCGGCCCGCCGTGATTCGCCCGCGGTGCGGGCTCCGGAGACCATCTTCAGCCCGTCGTCGACGAGCGCGTGCAGCGCCTCCGGCGGGAGGCTGAGGTCCGCGTGGCGGATGTTCAGCGCGCAGATCCCGTACATCGCCGACCAGACGAAGCGGTTGGCGCTCGCGGGATCGACCCCCGCCAGCTCGCCCATCTCCGCGGCCTCCTCGAAGACCTCGAGGAGTTGGGCGTCACGGGTGCGGACGCGCTCGCGGAGATCCTGGTCGAGCTCCGGCGGTCGCGCGGCCTCCCACCATTCGACGATCGCCATGAGCCGCGCGCGGTCCGGATGCTCGACGGTGAACCACACGTAGGCGTGGCACCAGGCGCTGATGCGCTCCCAGGGCGAGCACTCGAGATCGAACACGGGGGCGAGGTACTCGTCGAGCAAGACCTCCTGGGCGCGCAGGAGCACCGCGGAGTAGAGGCCCTCCTTGTTGCCGAAGTGCAGGTAGATCGTGCCGACGCTGACGTGCGCCTCGGCCGCCACGTGCTCGACCCGGGTGCCGGCGTAGCCGTGGGCGAGGAACTCCTGCTCGGCGGCGTCGAGGACGTGACGGCGCGTGGCGTCGGCGCGGCTGACCGGCGGCATCAGCTGGGCCGCAGCAGCGCGGAGATCGACTGCAGGCCGAGTTCGACGACCTCGGTCAGCTCTTCGTCGGTCAGGGCGGTCGTCGGGTGGCGCAGGTTGTGCGCGAGCACGCCGAACATCGCGCCCCAGAACCAGCGGATGACCGCCTGCGGGTCCACGTCGCGGATCTCACCGCGCTCGATGGCCGCGGTGACGAGCTGGGTCAGGCGCGCCAGCCCGCCGCCGACCTGGGCGTTGATGCTCGTCAGGACACGTTCGATCGCGGGGTCGTGACGGTCGTCGTAGGTCGTGCTGAACAGGAGCGGACCCATCTCCTTGTTCTCGAGGTAGAAGCGCAGGTAGGCGCGGCCGATGCTCTCGAAGTGCTCGATCGCGCCGCCGTCGGCGGGCGGCGATTCGTACGCGGGGCCCAGGTACTGCGTGAAGAGCAGGAGCTGCGCGCGCTCGTGCACGGCGAGCAGCAGCGCCTCCTTGTTCGCGAACAGGTGGTAGAGCTGCCCGACCGAGACGTGGGCAGTCTTGGCGAGCTGATCCATCTTCGTCCCGCGGAACCCGTAGTCGATGAAGCTTTGCTGCGCCAGGTCCAGGACGACCTCTGCGAGCTCCTCATCCGTCTGCGGCGGTGTGCTGGACCTCGTCTGGTCGGTCATCGACTCAGAAATCTAGTGGTCAGCGAGCCTTGATGCAGCGTTCCACTGCCGGGGGAACGTCTGTTCGCCCCGCTACGCTCCCGGTGCGTGTCTCCCTCGAACCAGATCGTCGTCACCGGTGCTCGCGAGCACAACCTCAAGGACGTCTCGCTGGCGCTCCCGCGCGACGCGCTGGTGGTGATCACGGGACTGTCGGGTTCCGGGAAATGGCCAAAGAAGTTGTTGTGGCTCGCGAGTTGGGCAGAGACATTATCTGGGATCAAACTAGTACCACAGTAAAAAGTCGTGCTAAGAAGTTTCAT
>SYBY01000513.1 GCA_005788585.1 Actinomycetota bacterium
CAGCAAGACGCTGCGCATCCCGTACCTGGCCGACATGTCCGTGCCCGACCCCGACGTCTTCTACGACATCGAGGGCAACGGCGTGATCCTCAGCCAGTACGAGGGCCTCCTGAAGTACAAGGCGGGCACGCTCGACATCGAACCGAACCTCGCCACCGAGTACGAGGTCTCCGACGACGGCAAGACCTACACGTTCACGCTGCGCGACGACGTGACGTTCCACTCCGGCCCGAAGATGACGTGCGACTCGGTGAAGGCCGCGTTCCAGCGCCGGGTCGACGTCGACCAGGCCCCCGCGTGGATGCTCGCCGACGTCAAGTCCATGACGTGCGAGAACGACACGACGTTCGTCATCGAGCTGAAGAACAAGGTCACGCCGTTCCTGCACTACATGGCGTCGAGCTGGGGCCCGAAGGTCGTCGGCCCGGAGGCCATCGAGACGAACGCGGGCGACGACTTCGGCCAGACGTTCATGGAGACCAAGGGCGACGGCACCGGCCCCTACAAGCTGTCGTCGTTCAAGCGCGGCAGCGCGTACACCCTGACCAAGAACGCCGAGTACTGGGGCACGCCCGCGAACTTCGAGGAAGTGATCCTGTCGATCACGCCCGACATGGGCACGCAGCGCCTGAAGCTCGAGAAGGGCGACCTCGACGTCATCCTCCACGGCTTCCCGGCCTCCGAGCTGGAGTCGCTGCCCGACAGCGTCACGGTGGAGAAGCAGGACTCGCTCCTGCGCCTGATCCTCTACGTGAACTCGAACAAGGCGCCGTTCAACGACCCGGCGGTCCGTGCGGGCCTGCAGTCGACGATCGACACGGACCAGCTCGTCGAGCAGGGCTATTCGGACACCGCCGAGAAGGCCACCGGTGTCTTCCCGCCCGGCCTGCTGCCCGGTGAGCCGGCTCTGCCGTACACGCCTGACCCGGCGAAGGCGAAGGCCGCGGCCGACAAGGCCAAGACGAAGAAGCTCACCCTGGCCTACTCCGCCGACGAGTCCGGCGTCCAGCGCCGCGTCGGCGAGCTGCTGCAGGCGCAGCTGAAGACCGCGGGCTACGACGTGACCATCAAGGAGGTCCAGCTCCCGACGGTCTACGGCTGGGCGGAGAACCTCGAGGAAGCGCCCGACCTGGCGATCATGACCAACACGCCTGACGGGGCGCACCCCGACCTGTGGGCGAGCATCATGTTCTCCTCGACCGGCGGGCTGAACTTCCTCGGCGCGAAGAACGAGAAGATCGACGAGAACCTCGGCAAGGCGATCAGCCTGCCGCCGGAGGAGGCCGATCCCCTCTACAAGGAGATCGCACAGGAGGTCATCGACGACAACCAGTTCTTCCTCCTCGGGGACGTGAAGAACGTGTTCGTCATGCAGGACTCGCTCACCGGCCTGTCCAACACGCCGGCCTACCCCTGGCTCGTCGACTTCGCGGCCCTGAAGCGGGGCGAGTAGCGAGATGGTCGCGTTGGTCCTCAGGCGCTTCGGCGCCCTCCTGGCCGTCTTGTTCGGCCTGGCGTGCATCGTCTTCGTGCTGCAGACGGTGATCCCGTCTGACCCCGCACGGGCGATGGTGGGGGCCAACGCGAGCCAGGAGGCCGTCGAGGCCAAGAAGGCGGAGCTGGGCTACGACGACCCGCTCCCCCAGCAGTTCACGCAGTACCTCGGGCGACTCGCGCAGGGAGACCTCCAGAGCTCCCTGCGCACCCGCAACGAGGTGACGGCCGACCTGCGGGCCTTCGCCCCCGCGACGTTCGAGCTCGCGTTCAGCGCGTTCGTGCTCGCAGCGGCGATGGGCCTGGGGCTCGGCCTGCTCCTGGCCGGCGGAGGACGCGCCGGCCGGGTCATCCGGATCTTCCTGATCGGCGGCGCGTCGGTCCCGGCGTTCCTGACCGGGCTGCTGCTGATCCTCGTCTTCTACTCGTGGCTCGGCGTGCTGCCGGCGTCGGGCCGCGTGGGGGACAACTTCATCGTGCCGGACGGGCCGACGCAGCTGTTGGTCGTCGACTCGATCCTCAACGGCACCCCCGACCTGACGCTCGACGCGCTGAAGCACCTGTTCCTCCCGGCGCTGACGTTGGCGCTGCTGCCGGCGTTGGCAATCGCGCGGACCCTGTCGACGTCGCTGACGCAGGTCGAGCGAGAGGACTACGTGCGCACGGCCCGGTCGAAGGGCCTGACCGAGCGCACGGTGCTGCTCAAGCACGCACTTCGCAATGCGTCGGGCCCGGCGCTGACGATGAGCGGCCTGCAGGTCGGCCTGATGCTCGGTGGCGTCGTGGTCGTCGAGCGGATCTTCGCGTGGCCGGGGATCGGGCTGTACATCGACCAGTCGATCGCCTACTCGGACTTCCCGGCGATCACCGGCGCGACCCTGCTGCTCGGCACCGCGTACGTGCTCGTGAACTTCTTCGTGGACCTGGCCCAGGCGTGGGCCGATCCGCGCATCCGAACCGTCTGATTGGAGCGTCGACTGTGAGCGAACCGATCCTCGACGCGGTGCTGCCGCCCGCGGCCACGTGGTCGCGCGTGTGCCAGCGCGGCACCGCGCTGACGCTGACCG
>SYBY01000514.1 GCA_005788585.1 Actinomycetota bacterium
CACGTCGCGGAGGTTCTGGAGCGCGTCCATGCGTCCCCCACGATCGCACGCCAGTGGCCGCCCAGGTCCTGCCGCTGCAAGAAATCCTGCAAGGAGCAGGAAAAGACCGGGCCGACAGTAGGATGCGGCCGCGCCGAATCACCAGCCGTCCGCGGCTGGGATCGGGGGACCCACATGCGGCCATCGCGGCCGCCGGGGCGAATCGCCGCACCTCGCGGCCGTAGCGCGGTGCTCCCCGCGCAAGCCCGTCAGCTCACCTCGTAGGCGCCGTGTCCCATGACGTCCTGCTGCCTCAACATCAGAGCCCGGCTCGTCCTCGTCTGCACCCTGCTGGCGTGCCTTGCCCTGCCCGGTGTCGCCGCCGCCGAGCGCCCGACGCTCGAACGCGGTGACCGCGGCGCGTCCGTCAAGGTCCTGCAGCGCTGGCTCGGCCTGAAGGCCGACGGCGTCTTCGGCGCCGGCACGCTCCGTGCCGTCAAGCGCTTCCAGCGCCGCCACGACCTCAAGGCCGACGGCATCGTCGGCCCCGGCACCTGGCGGACGCTGCGTCGCGCCCGTGCCGCGAGGCGGTCCACCTCGTCGCGCTCGACCGCGAGCCGCGGCTCGTCCGTGCGCCTGCTCCAGCGCAAGCTCGGCATCACCGCCGACGGCGTGTTCGGCCCGGGCACGCTGCGCGCCGTCAAGGCCTTCCAGCGCCGCAACGGCCTGACCGCCGACGGCGTCGTCGGCCCCGCCA
Organism: Actinomycetota bacterium; assembly: GCA_005788585.1. The sequence continues at coordinate 737 of SYBY01000514.1, forward strand.
CCTGGCGCGCCCTCGGCGTGCGCGGCAACCGCCCCGTGCTCAAGCGCGGTCGCGCCGGCGGACGGCGCTCGGGCGGGCTGCCCATCCGCGTGCGTCGCGCGATCAACGCCGCGAACCGCATCCACCACAAGCCCTACCGCTACGGCGGCGGCCACGGCTCCTTCAACGACTCCGCGTACGACTGCTCGGGCTCGATCTCCTACGTCCTGCACGGCGCCGGGGTGCTCAACAGCCCGCTGGACTCCACCCGCTTCATGTCGTGGGGCTCCTCCGGCAAGGGCCGCTGGATCACGATCTACGCGAAGCCGAGCCACGCGTTCATGGTCATCAACGGCCGCCGCTACGACACGACGGACCGCCAGCACGACGGGTCGCGCTGGGATGACGACATGCGCTCCACCGCGGGCTACACGGTCCGCCACCCGCCGGGCCTCTAGACCCCGGTGGCCTCGCCGGGCCGGAGGATCCGCACCTCGGTGTCCGGTGCCACCCGCGCGGCCTCGGTCGCGTACCGGTGCGGCGGGTCGCGCAGCGGCTCGGGCTTCCAGCGGTGCATCACGCGCGGGTAGAACGTGCCCCAGTGGATGGGGACGGCGACGCGCGGCCGCAGCAGCGCCGTCGCCGCGGCGGCACGCTCGGGGTCGAGGTGGCCGGGCCCGAGGCTCGGCCCCCAGCCCCAGACGGGGATGAGCGCCAGGTCGAGCTCGCCCATCCGGTCCATCTCGTCATGGATGTCCGTGTCCCCGGCGAAGTACACGCTGCGCCCCGCGTCGCCGGGCTCCCGCAGGACGTAGCCCACCGCGTCGGCCTCCGGGCCCAGTGCGCGCCTGCCGCTGTGCTCGGCCCGCACCGCCGTGACCTCGAGCTTGCCGACCGCGGCGGTCTCCCCCACGCGCAGCTCGCGGATGTCCCGCGTGCCGAGCTTGCGCAGGGCGGGACGCGCGCCCGCGGGGACCACGAGCGGGATGTCGGGATCGAGCCTGCGCAGCGACGGGATGTCGAGGTGATCGTGGTGCAGGTGGCTGAGCAGCACGGCGTCGAGACCTGCCGAATGCTCAGGGCGTGGTGAGGGCCCGTGGCGCTGCAGGTGCAGCATGCGGTCGCGCAGGATCGGGTCGGTGAGCACGCGCGTGCCCGCGAGCTCGACGAGCGTCGTGGCGTGCCCGAGGAAGGCGACCTGATCCATCACCGCATGTTCGCACCGCGCTGCGCCGGGATGAGTCCTCCCGGCGGCGGCGTCGGCGTTCGGCTGGCCAGCAGCAGCGGCAGCAGGGCGAGCGCCAGCAGCCCGCCGGCGAGGGAGAGCGCCGCGTAGCTCGTCTCGGCGACGACGAACCCGCTGCCCATCCCGCCCGCCGCGCCGGCGAGCGCGACGGCAAGGTCCACGCGCCCCTGCATCGCGGCGCGACCGGCCAGCGGCGTCGCGTCGGTGACGAGCGTCGTCCCGGCGACCAGACCGAGGTTCCACCCGAGACCGAGCAGGCCGAGCGCGAGCATGAGCAGCACCGTGCCCTCCGGCGGGGCGGTCGCGGCCACGATCCCCGCGGCGAGGAGCGTCACCCCACCCGCGGCGATGACCGGCCGGCGTCCGACACGGTCGACGAGGATCCCGGTCAGCGGCGAGGGCAGGAACATCGCCGCGACGTGGATCGAGATGACGAGCCCCGTCGCGCGCAGTCCGTGTCCGTGGTCGCGCATGTGGATCGGCGTCATCGTCATCACGGCGACCATGACGATCTGGGTGATGACCATGGCGGTCGCCCCGAGCCGCAGGTCGCCAGGTGCACCCGGTTGCGCGTCGTCGGCCGCGGTCACCGTCGGCTCGGTCGCCAGCGCGCGAGCGGTCAGCAGCGGGTCGGGTCGCAGCAGGACCATGACGGCCACCGCCGCGCAGGCGTAGGCGACGGTGGCCAGCAGGAACGGCCCGGCCAGCGCCGGGATGCCGAGACCCTCCGCGACGGTGCCGGTGGCGTCGACGAGGTTCGGTCCGAGGACCGCGCCGACGGTGGTGGCGACGAGCACGGTGCTGATCGCGCGGCCTCGCCGCTCCGGGGTCGCGAGGTCGCCGCCCGCGTACCGCGCCTGCAGGTTCGTCGCGACCCCCGACCCGTAGAGCAGCAGCGAGACCAAGAGCAGTGGCACGCTGTCGATCGCCGCGGCGAGCACGACACCGCCGCCACCGCACGCGCCGACGGCGTAGCCCGCGGCGAGGCCGGGCCGCCGCCCGGCGCGCTGCGACAGGCGCCCGACGAGGACCGCCGCGGCGGCGGACCCGATCGTGAAGAGGGCGGTCGGCAGACCCGCCCCGGAGGTCGAACCCAGCATCTCCTCGGCGAGCAGGGCCCCGACGACGATGCCGGCGGCCAGACCCGCGCCCGCGAGCACCTGCGAGACCAGCAGGACGCGCAGCGTCCGTCGTTGGATGCGGTCGCGCTCGGCCATGTCGCCAGGATCACAGGAGCCGCCGCCGGACGCTCCTTCGTGCGCGCCGGCCAGTCACCGGCCGGCGCCGAAGGACCGCCCAGCGGCGGCAGGGGACCTGTGCGGGTGCGGACCCTCCCTGTCCGTCGGGCCGCACCGATGCGGGGGCGTCGTTGCGTAACGCTCCCCGACCGTCAGCTTCCAGATCGTCGCCGCTCGGACCCCTGCGACGCAATGGACGGCGCTCCAGACTTCGGCGTGATGCCGTTGTGGATGTGAACAACGGGTGGCGCAACTTGACGCGGCATGGGATGATCAGCGCCTGACCTTTGGGGAGCTTGCGCTGGGGGCGCTGGCGGTCAGGGGGGAGAACGTTGGATCAGCGCACAATCACGGCGGGCGCACCAGACTTCGCAGCACGGTACGCCGAGCTCCGCCGAACGAGGCCAGAGATCAACCCGCGTGTCGCGCGTGGCGTCGCCGAGCGCGTGCTGGGGCGCCGCGACGAGCTCATGGGGAACATCTCGCAGGCGTTCCGTGCGGGCATCCCCGCGTACCGCGACCTCACCGACGAGGACCTGCTCGATGCCATCGACGAGATCGTCGAGACCGTCGTGCGGCGCGTCGGCAACCTCGCCCCGCCGGGTCGCGAAGGGCTCGAGCCCCTCGAGGTGCTCGCGCGTCGCCGGGTGCTCGAGGGCTTCCCGCTCGAAGCCCTCATCCGCAGCGTGCAGATCGGCACGCGTGAGCTCATGGCGATCGTGGGCGAAGAGGTCGCCGACGCGCAGTACGACGTCTCGGTCGTCCTGCTGCTGCACGAGTACGCCTGGGACTGGGCCAACCACGCCACCGAGACGATCATCCGCGTCCACCGCGAGCTCGACCTCGAGCGCACACGACACGACCGCGCCCGGCGTGCGGAGTTCCTGCGCGCGCTGCTCCACGGCCAGCTCTCGCCCGAGCAGGTGCAGAGCGAGGGCCCGATCCACGGCCTGGACCCCGCGATCTCGTACGTCGCCTTCCGCGCCCGCCCGGGCGGGGAGCGCGAGGTGCTCGACCTCGCAGCGGCGATCGGCCGCTCGGGCAGCGAGGGCAAGCGCCGCCCGCTGACCGAGCTCATCGAGGGCGACCTCGTCGGCTGCGCGCCCCGCCGGCCGGACGCCGGCGAGCACCACCTCATCGCCGTCGGGCAGGCCGTCGAGCTCTCCCGGCTGCGCGAGTCGTTCGCCGACGCGACGATCGCCCTCGACGCCGCTGAGGCGTTCGGACTGACCGGCACGGTCGACCTCATCGAGATCGGCCCCCGGTCGCTCGCCCTTGCCGCGGAACGGTCGGCCACGCGCCTGGACGCCCATCACCTCGGCCCGCTCGACGATCTGGGCGGGGCCGCGGAGATCGAGCTGACCGCGCGCACCCTGCTGGAGTGCGACCAGCACGTCGAGCAGACCGCGCGCGAACTGCACGTCCACCCGAACACCGTGCGCTACCGGATGAACCGCTTCCGCAGCCTCACCGGGCTGGACCTGCGCCAGACATCGGACGTCGTGACGGCCTGGTGGCTGCTGAACCGGCGAGCCGCCGGGCGCGGCCCCGCGCCGGAGCGCCGAGCGGGGCTGGACCGGCGGCTGACCGGCTAGGGCGGCGATCCCCTACCGTGGACAGGCCGATGTCAGCCCTCCGCGAAGACCTCAGAAACGTCGCGATCGTCGCCCACGTCGATCACGGCAAGACCACCCTC
>SYBY01000515.1 GCA_005788585.1 Actinomycetota bacterium
GCCGAGGTAGGTGACGATCGTGCCGCCGTGGTCGAGGATCGCGTCGCTGACCTCGGTGAGGTAGGTGTTGAGGACCTCGAAGACGCGGTCGGCGGGCAGGGACTCGGCGAACGTCGTGAAGCCGCGCAGGTCGCAGAACATCACCGTGCCGTCGCGCTGGATGCCCGCCAGGCGCGCCTCGCCGCCCATGCGGTCGAGGACCTCCTCGACGACGGTGGCGGGGACGAAGCGCTCGAAGGCGTGCCGCTGCTGGGCGCGGCGGCGGATCTCGGTAGCGTACGTCGCGCCGAGGGCGCCGAGGGTGCCGACCAGGCCGGCGGTCAGCGCGGGCAGGAGTTCGACGACGGTGCCCGCGTTGAACGCCAGCTGGCCGAAGAGCAGGACGCCGGCCAGGGTCCCGAGGCCGACGAGCAGCCCGGCGAGGAGCGCCCGGCGGACCGGGGTGACGGCGGCGGCCAGGGGCGCGGCGACGCCCGCGAGGACCAGCAGCGCGATCGTCCACCACTCGGGGGCGTCGCGCAGGGGGACGCCTCGCAGGAGGGTGTGGATGGCGTTGGCGTGGATCTCGGCGCCGTCCATGACGGGACCGGTGGGGACGGGATGCTCGTCACGCAGTGAGGTGGCGGCGGGACCGACGACGACGACCTTGCCCTCCAGTTCCTCGCGCGGGACCTTGCCGTCGAGCACGTCGACGTATCGGAAGGTCCGGATCCGACCGACGTCGCCGACGTAGTCGATCCACTGGCCCGGGTCCTCGCCCTGGGCCTCCTCCGGGATCGGTCTGCCGGCCAGGCGCACCGTCTCGGTGACGAAGTGGGGTGCGCCTTCGATGACCCCGACGCGGCGGTAGTAGCCGCCAGGATCGGGGCGGTACGCCACGTCGCCCTTCGCCACACCGGGCGCGTTGAACTCCTCGGGTCCGATGGCGACGTACGGGCGTTTGGCCTCCCTGAGGATGCTGGCGCTCGCGAGCACGAGCCGGTCCCCGGCACGGCGTGCGGCCTGGCGCAGAGCGAGGTCGTCGGCGGGCTTCGAAGGCTGGCTGAACTCCACGTCGAACGCGATCACCTTGGCGCCATCGGCCAGCAGGCCGTCGATGAGGTCGGCATGGTCGCGGCGGCTGAACGGCCACCCGCCGAGCTCCGTGATCGAATCCTCATCGATCGCCACGAACACCACATCATCCGGCACCGGCTGCTCACCCCGCACGCTGAACCGCGCGTCCACGGTCTGCAGCTCCGCGCGCCTCAGCACGTCCGTCACGGCCACGACGACGCCGCAGCCGACCGCCAGGAGCGCGACGATGGCGGCGGTGAGCAGTCGCCGCGATCTCATGTCCAGGCCCGCTCCGTCGCGTATCCGACGGTGTTTGTGTCACGAAGGCGACAGTCCGTTCCCGCGCGCGGGCGTATCGTCGGCCGACGCATCATGATCCGACCGACCCTCATCCTGGCCGCAGTCTGTGCCGCGACCGCGGCGCTGCCCGCGACCGCATCGGCGGCCATCCCGGGCACGACGCTCCTGCCCTTCGCCGGGTCGGGCTCGGCGTGCACCCCGCCGACGGCGCCGTGCGGCGACGGCGGGCCCGCGACCGCGGCGCTGCTGGACAACCCGAAGGGCGTGGCCGTCCTCCCGGGCGGGGCGGTGATCTTTGCCGACACGAATCTGAACCGTATCCGCCGCGTCGCTCCCGATGGCTCGATCACCACGGCGGCAGGCAGCGGCGCGACGTGCGGGGTGCCCACGGGCTCCTGCGGCGACGGTTCGGTGGCGATCGCCGCGCAGCTGACGGCGCCGCAGGGCGTCGCGGCGATCGACGAGGACTCGTTCCTCATCGCCGACACCGGAAACCACAAGATCCGGCGGGTCGACGGGTCGTCGATCACGACGGTCGCGGGCACCGGCGTGTCCGGCGGCGCCGGTGACGGCGGCGCGGCGACCGCCGCCGAGATCAACACGCCACGCGACGTGGCGGCCCGCGGCGACGGCACCTTCCTCATCGCCGACTACGCCAACGCCAAGGTGCGGCGCGTGGCCGGCGGCGTGATCACGACGGTCGCGGGCGTCGGCCAGTTCTGCACGGCGACGACCGATCCCTGCGGCGACGGCGGCGGCAGCGGTCCCGCCTCGCTGGGCGGACCGTCCGGCATCTCGGTCCTCCCTGGCGACGGGTTCCTGATCGCCGAGCCGACGATCTCGCGCATCCGCCGCGTCACGCGCGACGACGGGAGCGGCATCATCGAGCGCGTCGCCGGCCAGCTCTCGGTCGGCGCGGCGGGCTTCAGCGGCGACGGCGGCATCGCGACCGACGCGCAGATCCACGCAGCCGACGACGTGGCGGCGCTGCCGACGGGCGGCTTTGCGATCACCGACACGACGAACCACCGCGTGCGCCTCGTCGACGCCGGCGGGCGGATCGACACGGTTGCGGGCACCGGGACGCCGTGCGCGGCGCCGACCACCGCGTGCGGCGACGGCGGACCGGCGGCCGACGGCCAGCTCAACGAGCCGCGCGGGGTGGCGGTCGACGCGCTCGGCGACCTCATCGTCGCCGACAGCACCGACGACCGGGTCCGGCGCGTCGACCTGCCGGCCGGCGTCGCGGCTCCCGCGCCGCCCGGCACCCCGCCGGGCACCACGAGCACGACGGTCCCCGAGGTCAACGAGACCGTGCTCGTGCAGACGCTGAGGGGCACGATCTACATCCGCGTGCCCGGGAGCACCCGGGCCGTCCCCCTGTCGCAGGTGCGCCTCATCCCCGACGGGTCGAAGCTCGACACCCGTCGCGGCACCGCCCGCATCACCGTCGCCCGGCCGAACGGGACCACCGACGACGCCGACCTCTCCGAGGGCATCCTGAAGATCGACCAGCGCAGCGACGGCAGCCTCGTCGACCTGCGTCTGGCGGAGGAGATCGTCGGCTGCCCGGTGGCCGTCCGGGACCCCGGCAGCCAGGGCGCGCAGGCGGGGACCAAGACGCTTCCGCGGAAGCTCGCCCGCGCCCGGGCGTTCGGCGCCGCCGCCTCGCCGCTGACCTTCGCGCCCCGGGCCCAGACCAGCGCATCGAAGAAGCGGTCGAAGAAGCGCCGCACCCGCAAGGGCCGCGTGCGCGCCGACGGTCGCTTCCGCACCGACGGCAAGTACGGGTCGGCGGTCGTGCGCGGCACGCAGTGGCTGACGATCGACGACTGCCGCAAGACGGGCAAGCGCCGTCCCCAGACCCGCGTCGTCGTGCGGGAGGGCAAGGTGGCGGTCCGGGACTTCCGGCTGAAGAGGACGAAGCTCGTCCGGGCGGGGAAGCGCTACACGGCGTACGCCCGCGGCTCGTAGTCGCCCGTCTGCGTCCCGGTCGCCACGGGCGGCGCCGCCATCGCGTGGTAGCCGCCGTCGGCGTGGAGGATCTCGCCGGTCACCGCCCGCGCGAAGTCCGACAGCAGGAAGCACGTGGCGTCCGCCGAGGGGCCTGCGTCCCGCGCATCCCAGCCCAGCGGCGCCTGCCGTTCCCACGCGTCGAGCAGATGGTCGAAGCCCGGGATGCCGCCGGCCGCGCGCGTGTGCAGCGGCCCGGCGGCGACGAGGTTCACCCGGATGCCGCGCGGCCCGAGGTCCCGTGCGAGGTACCGCGCCGTGGACTGCAGGGCGGCCTTGCAGACGCCCATCCAGTTGTAGACCGGCCACGCGCCGCCGTCGGCGTCGAAGTCCAGGCCGACGAGCGCGCCACCTTCTGCGGGCGCGAGGTCACGGAGCAGCGTCGCGAGGCCGGCGAGCGACCACGCGCTCGTGCGGAACGCCAGCTCGATGCCCTCGGGCCGGGCGTCGAGGAAGTCACCGGCCAGCGCGTCGCGCGGTGCGAAGGCGACGGCGTGCAGCGCGCCGTCGAGCCCCCCGAGGCGATCGGCGACGGCGTCGCGTGCGGTCTCGAGCTGGTCACGGGCGGTCACGTCGAGCTCGATGAGCGGTGCGCGATGCGGCAGCTGCGCCGCCGCGGCCTCGGCCAGCTCGAGGTCGCGCCCGAGCGCGCTGAGCACGATCTCCGCGCCGGCGAGCTGGGCGCGCTCGGCGACGGCGAACGCGATGCTGTCCGTGGTCACGAGGCCCGTGATGAGCAGGCGCTTGGACGAGAGCATGGGTCAGGTCCCTTCGGGGTCGGAGGTGCGAAGTGCGCGGTCGTCGCCCAGC
>SYBY01000084.1 GCA_005788585.1 Actinomycetota bacterium
CGCGACGCTGCCTGTCGGCCTCGGCCTCGGCGGCGAAACGCGCCTCGAAGTCGTGGACCGTCTCACGAAGCTTGGTTGCCATCGGTTATGAAGGGTACCGGGAAAGCGACGGGCTGTTCAGTCCGCGCGCGCCGCGCCGCGGAGAAACGCCCGCAGCGCGGCCCGGGCCTGCGGGTCGCGCCGGCCCGCATCCATCTCCTGCAGCGCGATCTCCGAGACCATCGCGAGGAGCAGCCATGCAGACGCCCGGGGGTGGATGAACCCGAGTGCCGCGAGGGCCGGTTCGGCGTCGTCGACGAACACGCGGCGGCGCTCGTCGACGGCCTCGGCGAGCACGCCGGAGTTGCGCGCCTCCAGGAGCAGGATCCGGATCGCGCGGTTGCGCAGGCAGGCGTCGAGGTAGGTCTCGAGGCTCGTCCACGCCACGTCGTCGTCCGGTCGCGCGGCCTGGCGCGCCTCGTCGATCGCCGCCTGCACCCGGTCGTAGAAGCGCGCGTGCAGCGCGCGGACGTACGCGTCGCGGTCCTCGAAGTGCAGATAGAAGGTCCCCTTCGCGACGCCGGCGGCGGCCGTGATCCGGCTGACCGTCATACCGGCGAAGCCCTCGCTCTCGGCGAGCTGGTCGCCCGCGTCGAGCAGCGCCTCGCGGGTGCGCTGCGCGGGGGAGAGGGTGGCCGGGCCTTCCATACCGCGCGGAATACTAGACAGCGGTGACCGTGCGGTCATATTATGACCGCACGGTCATAGTGCGGGGCGAATGGAGGAGAGCGCATGACGGACGTACAGACACGCGGTGGGGTCGTCTCATGTCGCGAGCGGGGGATCGGCCTCCCGGTCGTCCTCCTGCCGGCCGCCGGCCACACCGGCAGCGACTACGACGCCGTCGTCCCGGGCCTCTCACGCCGGTATCACCGCACCATCGCGGTCGACTGGCCCGGCCACGGCGCCTCGCCCGCGCCGGAACCCGGGGCGGCCACCGCGTCGGGGTTCGCTGACGCCGCCGAAGACGTGGTCGAAGCGCTGGCACCCGAGGGAGCCGTGGTCATCGGCAACTCCGTCGGCGGGTTCGCCGCCGCACGCCTGGCGATGCGGCGGCCGGACCTCGTCCGCGCCCTGGTCCTCGTCAACGCGGGGGGCTTCGTCGCCCGCACGCCGAAGGTCCGGGTCGCGTGCGCCGCGCTGGGCCGGCCGTCGGTCCTGCGTCGCGTCTACCCGCGGTTCGCCGCGAACTACATGCGCGCCGCACGTGAGGAGGACCGGCGCGTCCTGCGGGACACCGTGGAGGGGATGCGCGACCCGGTCCGGGTGCAGACCGTCGCATCGGTGTGGCGCAGCTTCACCCGGGACGAGAGCGACCTCCGGGCCGACGTGCGGGGCATCACGGCGCCAACCCTTGTCGTCTGGGGCGCGCGGGACCCGAACATCCCGGTCGCCGCCGGCCGGGCCCTCGCCGCCGCGCTGCCCGACGGCCGGATGCTCGAACTCGACTGTGGCCACGTCCCGTTCGCGTCGGCGCCCGAGGCCTTCGGCGGCGCGCTGCACCTGTTCCTCGCCCAGGCGCTGGGTGAGGACCGCCCGGTCGCGCCGCCGCGCGCGATCAACGTCGTGCGGCTATGAGCCGCCGCACGCGCCCCACAGCCCGCGGCCGCTGCGGCGGGCAGTGCGCGCCAGCGCCGCGAACTCGTCGGCGTGGCGCACGTTCGGCGGGACCGACAGCGGCGCGGCGTAGCCCTCGCGCACCAGGGCCGCGTTGACGAACGCGCCGTCGCGGACGCGGTAGACGTAGGCCAGGAGCCGGCCGTACCGGTCGCGCTCCTCGACGTCGGTGCGCAGTTCCACCCGCTCGTCTGCGACGAGGTCGGCGTTGCGCGCCGACGCCGCCTTGGCGAAGCACTGCACCGGCGTGTTCGGCTTCACCGATTCGGGGGTGTCGACCCCGATGTACCGGACCTTCTCCCTGGTCCCGTCGGGCAGCCGGACGTGGATCGTGTCGCCGTCGACGACCCGCACCACGCGTCCCGTCCCGGGCGCGTCCATGCTCCCGCCCGCGCCGAGCAGCGCGTCGCCGCAGCCCACGGCGAGCGCGGTGATCAGGAGGACAACGACAAAGCGCCCGGACACGCCCCCAACGTAGGAGGCGCGCCGGGCGCTGTGCACGAAGCGTTGCGGTCGGCTACGCGACCGTCACCTCATCGCTGAGATACACGTCCTGGATCGCGTGCAGGAGCGCGACGCCCTCGTCCATCGGGCGCTGGAACGCCTTGCGGCCGGAGATCAGGCCGGCACCGCCCGCGCGCTTGTTGATGACCGCGGTCTTCACGGCCTCGGCGAGGTCGGTCGCGCCCGAGGACGCGCCGCCGCTGTTGATCAGCGGGGAGCGGCCCAGGTAGCAGTTGATGACCTGCCAGCGCGTGAGGTCGATCGGGTTGTCCGTCGTGAGCTTCTCGTAGACGAGCTTGTGCGTCTTGCCGAAGCCGTTCAGTGCGTTGTAGCCGCCGTTGTTCTCGGGCAGCTTCTGCTTGATGATGTCCGCCTCGATCGTGACGCCGAGGTGGTTGGCCTGCGCGGTGAGGTCCGCGGCCACGTGGTAGTCGACGCCGTCGACCTTGAAGCCCGAGTTCCGCAGGTAGCACCAGAGCACGGTGAACATGCCGAGGCGGTGGGCCTCCTCGAACGCCTTGGCGATCTCGACGATCTGGCGGTTGGCCTCCGGCGAGCCGAAGTAGATCGTCGCGCCGACGCCCGCGGCGCCCAGCTCCCATGCCCGCTGGACCGAGGCGAACTCCACCTGGTCGAACGTGTTCGGGTACGTCATCAGCTGGTTGTGGTTCAGCTTGACGATGAACGGGATCTTGTGCGCGTACTTGCGGCTGACCGAGCCCAGGATGCCCAGCGTCGAGGCGAACGCGTTGCAGCCGCCCTCGATCGCCAGCTCACACAGGTTCTCGGGGTCGAAGTAGATCGGGTTCGGGGCGAACGACGCCGCGCCCGAGTGCTCGATCCCCTGGTCGACGGGCAGGATCGACACATACCCCGTGTTCGCCAGA
>SYBY01000516.1 GCA_005788585.1 Actinomycetota bacterium
GGCGCCCGCGCAGGACGGGTGGGGCGTCGTCGCGAGCGACGGCGACGGGGCGGCGGTCATCTCGATCGACGCCGTGCGCACGCAGCCGGTGGACGCCGGCCGGCCGGCCCGGCGCAGCCTGCGCAACGCGCTGTACGCCATCGAGTGGTCCGCGGCGCCGCAGGCCGACGTCAACGGGTCGGGTCCACGCGTCGCCGTGCTGGGCGACGGCCCGGAGCTCCCGGGCGAGCGCTACGACGGTCTCGCGGCGCTCGTCGCGGCCGTCGAGGCCGGCGCCGAGGCGCCCGAGCAGGTGCTCCTCGCGGTCGTGCCCGGCGAGGGCGAGCTTCCCGAGGCCGCCCACGCGCTCACCGCACGCGTCCTGGCGATCCTGCAGGCCTGGCTGGAAGCCGAGGTCCTCGGCGGCGCCCGGCTCGTCGTGCTGACGCGCGGCGCCGTGGCCGGCGCCGGCGGGCGGCCCGACCTGCACCTGGCGCCCCTCGCCGGCCTGGTCCGCACCGCGGGCTCCGAGCATCCCGGGCGCTTCGCCCTCCTCGACGCCGACGACGAGGCGCCCTCTGCCGCACTGCTCGCCGCGCTTGCGTCCGACGAGCCGGAGGTCGCCATCCGCGACGCAGAGCTGCTCGTCCCGCGCGTGCGCCCGTTCCGCGCGGAGGAGGCCGAGGCGCCCGCGCCTGAGCACCCGACGGGCACGGTGCTCATCACCGGCGGCGTCACCGGACTCGGCGCGATGCTCGCGCACCACCTCGCCGCGCGCCAGGGCACCCGTCACCTGCTGCTCGTCAGCCGCCGCGGGGCCGAGACGCCCGGGGCCGCGGAGCTCGTCGCCGACCTGCGTCAGGCGGGCTGCGAGGCCGAGGTCGCCGCGTGCGACGTCGCCGACCGGGCGGCGCTCGAGGGCCTCCTGGCCACGATTCCGCCCGAGCGGCCGCTCACCGCCGTCTTCCACTCCGCCGCCGCGCTCGACGACGGCGTGCTCACGGCCATGGACGAGGAGCGCCTGCGCCGCGTCATGCGGCCCAAGATCGACGCCGCCCTGCATCTGCACGAGCTGACGCGCGACCTCCCGTCGGTGTCGGAGTTCGTCCTCTTCTCCTCCGCTGCGTGCTCCCTGGGCAACCCGGGCCAGGCCAACTACGCGGCGGCGAACGCGTTCCTCGACGCGCTCGCGGCGATCCGGTGCGCCGACGGCCTGCCCGGTCTGGCGCTCGCCTTCGGCTTCTGGGGACGCGTCACCGACCTCACGCAGCACCTGACCGCCGACGACGGCCGGCGCGTCGGCCCGCTCGACCTGCTGCCGATGTCCGACGAGCTCGGCCTCGACCTCATCGACGCCGCCCGCGGCACCGGTGAGCCGCTGCTCGCGCCCATGCGGTTCGACCTGGCCAAGCTCGCGGACCGCGCGCAGTCCGGCATCCTGCCGCCGATCCTCAGCGGCCTCGTCCGCGCTCGCCCACGTCGTGCCGCCGCGCGCACGCTCGCCCCCGCGGGCGGCAGCGGCGCGAACGGCGCAGGGGTCGGCGCCGATGCGATCCGCGGGGAGATCGCCGCCGCGCTCGGCTACGAGTCGGCCGACGCGGTCGACATGCAGCTGACGTTCCTCGAGCTCGGCTTCGACTCACTCGTGACGCTCGAGCTGCGCAAGCGCCTGCAGGCGCTCACGGGCCTGACCCTGCCCACGACGGTCCTCTTCGACCATCCGACGCCCGCCGCGCTCGTGACCCACCTCGTCGGCGAGCTCGGGGGCACGGTCGAGCCCGCGCCGGCCGCGGGGGCGGCGAACGGCAACGGCGCGAACGGCGGCGGCGTGCTGGACACCCTCTTCCGTCGCGCCTGCCGGCTGCACCGCACCCGCGACGCCATCGCGATCGCCGAGGCGCACGCGCGCCTGCGCCCGCGCTTCGGCGTCAGCCATCACCGGCGCCAGGCGCCATCGGCCATCCCGCTCGCGCAGGGGGCCGCCGAGCCGATCGTCGTCTGCATCCCGTCGCTCATCGCGAGCTCCGGGCCGCACGAGTACGCGCGGTTCGCGAAGGCGTTTGCCGGCCGCCGCGAGGTCATCGCCGTCCCCGTCCCCGGCTTCATGCCCGACGAGCTGCTGCCCTCGCGCATCGATGCAGCGGCGGGCGCGCAGGCGATCACCATCGCCGAGCACGCGCAGGGTCGCCCCGTCGCGCTCGTGGGCTTCTCCACCGGCGGCCTGCTCGCCCACGCCGTCGCGGTGGAGCTCGCACGGATCGGCGCTCCCGCCGCGTCGGTTGCCCTCGTCGACACGTACACGACCGAGACGATGCTGCCGATCGCCGACCTCGTCTTCGACCGCATGCTCGAAGGCAACGGCGCGCACCCGGGTGTCGACGACCACCGGCTCGGCACGATGGGGGTCTATCTCGGGCTGCTCGCCGCGTGGACCCCGCCCCCGCGCGCTGCGCCGACGCTGCTCGTGAAGGCCACCGAGCCCGTGCCCGGCCTCGTTCGGGTCGGCGACTGGACCGCGTCGTGGCCGCAGCGCGACGCCGTCGCGAACCTGCCCGGCACGCACTTCACGATCCTCGAGGACCACGCCGAGACGACGGCCCGCGCCGTCGAGGACTGGGTCGCGCGCCACCCGGCCGCCGTCGCGCCGAGTGCCCGTCACCGCTTCCGCTTGCGCGTCCGCTGAGGGACCTCCATGGCGAACGAGGAGATCTCCGGGCGCGTCCCGCAGGATGATCACGTCCGCGACGTCGGGCTCGGCACGCGCCTGTACACCACGCCGTTCGTGCACCGGCTCCTGCCCGCGAAGCTCGCACTTGCGCTCGTGTCGCGCTTCGGCTCGCCGGAGGCACGCAACGGCCGCGCCGTCGAGCGCCAGCAGGCCGAGCACCTCATGCAGGATCTGCTCGAGTACACGCCCCGCGCGGGCGAGGCGCGGAAGCTGGCACGACGCAACGTCGCCGAGGTCGCGCGGCTGCGCGAGCTGTTCTGGCGCCCGTGGCTGATCAAGCACTCGCGCATCGTCGGGCACGAGCACTGGGAAGCCGCCCACGCCGATGGCCGCGGCTGCCTCATCGTGGTCGGCCATTTCGGCGGGTTGTTCGGCCTCGCCCCCGCGCTCAAGCACCACGGCTACCACCTGTACTCGGTGACGAGCTCGCACTACTGGGAGCCGATGCCGCCGGGGTTCGAAGGGCTGTGGACCCTGCGCCTGCGCGACTACGCCCAGGCGCTCGGCCCCGGCACCGCGATCCCCAACGACGAGCCCGCCGAGCGCTTCCTCGAGGTGCTGGAGCGCGGCGACACGCTGCTCATCGCGTTCGACCTGCCCGGCTCAGCCGCCACGCCGTTCCTCGGCCGGTCGGTCGCGCTGACGGGCGCGCCTGCGACGCTCGCGTTCCGCACCGGCGCCCGGGTGCTGCCGATCCTGCCGCTGCGCGACGGCTCCCACGTCGTCGTCAACATGTACGAGCCGCTCGACGCGACGCACTACCGCGACGCGTCCGCGCTGCGGGCCGCGATCGCGCAGGTGTTCGAGCAGCTCCTCGTCGAGCATCCCGACAACGTGGACTACACCTGGTATCCGTCGCCTCTCGTCACCGAGGTGCCCGGCGACGCGTGACTGGCGACCTCGCGCCACACGTCGAGGTCCTTGACGGGGTGCGCGAACGTCGCGCCGGCCGCGTGCAGCGCACGGACCTCCGCGGGTTCGTAGGGCGGGTCCCAGCGGACGTGGTCGTAGAGGTCGGCGTGCTCGGCGAGGTTGACGATCCGGTGGCCCAGGTGGTGCACCAGCGTCGGGACGTACAGCTCGCCGTAGCAGGGCGGGTGGTCCCCGACCGCGACGTAGCCGGCCAGCGCGTCGCGGCTCAGCCACATGCCGTCGCCGAGGGTGCCGTAGATCAGGGTCGGGTCCTCGCGCACACTGACCCGGCGCAGGTGCGCGAGCAGCGCGGGGTCGCGCCGGAAGCGGCCGTAGTGCTCCCAGTTCGTCCCGGTGCGCAGGCTCGCCTCCTTGCCGAGCAGCCCGGCGCCGGTCTGCGCCGCGATCGCCTCGAGCCGCTGCGCGTAGTCGCCGCGCAGCACGAGGTGGTCGTACTCGATGACGTAGACCGCGTCGATCGTCGGGTCATCGCGGATCCAGTGCTCCCAGACCGTCGCGAAGGTCACGTGGTAGGACTGAAACGACCGGGGCGCGCCGCGCAGGGTCGGGTCGTCGACGAAGGCCTTGGCGTCGATGTCGAGCGCGTCGAAGTCCGCCCGCTTGCCGCCGTGGCAGACCGCGAACCGCTCTCCGGGCGCGATGGCCCGGAGCAGGCGCAGCTGCTCGCCGGCGGTGGCCGCGTCGACGTGCGTGAGGACGACCGTGAGCGTCGTCACGGGCGCCGCGCCGGGCACGCGCCCGCCTCGACGTGGCGGAAGACGAGCCTGTTCATCGAGGCGAAGTCGACGGCCACGAGCCCGGCCTCGGCGCCGATGAGCTTCACGTCGCCCTTCCATATGATCGGAATGGCCTTGACCATGACCTCGTCGCAGACCTCGCAGCGGATCGGACGGCCCGCGACCGCGACGACGGCCAGCTTGACCTTCCGCTTGACCTCGTCGCGCTGCACACGCGCATGGTAGGTGCCGGGCCCGCCGCGCGCATCTGCGCGATCGTCGTGACGTTCAACCGCTCAGAGCTGCTCGCCGAGTGCCTGACGCGGCTGGGCGCACAGACCCGCCCGGCGGACGAGATCCTCGTCGTCGACAACGCGAGCACCGACGGCACGGCGGAGATGGTGGCCGAGCGCTTCCCCGAGGTCACGCTGCTGCGCCTGCCCGAGAACGTCGGCGGCGCCGGGGGCTTCCACGCGGGCATGCGCGACGCGCTCGCGCGCGGCCACGACTGGCTGTGGGTGATGGACGACGACACCTTCACCGTCCCCGACACGCTCGAGCAGCTGCTGGCGGGCGGTGCGCGGGCGCCGGGCCCTGCACCGATGATGCTGTCCAGTCAGGTTCGCTGGAAGGACGAGACGCTGCACCCGATGAACCTGCCGTCGCCGCGCTGGCGCGACCCGGAGTTCATGGCGCTCGGTGCGGCCGGCGGGCTGGTCGGCCTGCGCAACGCGACGTTCGTCTCGGTCGCCCTGCACCGGGACGCGATCGAGCGCTACGGACTGCCGCTGGCGCACTACTTCATCTGGACCGACGACGTGGAGCTGACCTCGCGCATCATGCGCGCGGAGCCCGGCTACCTCGTCCCCGAGAGCCGGGTCTACCACTGGACGCCCACCGCGCACCCCGCGGCTGCGAGTTCGTCCGGCGACCGCTTCTACTACCACGTGCGCAACTCGCTGCTGCTGCTGCGCGGCACGAGCCTCGCGCCGATGGACCGCATCGACTACGCCCGGTACTACGTGAAGTCGCTGCTGGCGTTCCTGCGGGAACGCGGACGGGAGCCCGCCGCGCTGAAGCTGCTCGCGCGGGGGCTGCGCGATGGCCTGACGGGGGAGACCCGATGAGGTGGCATCGCTCGGCCTGCGGCCTCGGATGCCATTGCGAGAGCTCGCCCAGGGGCTCCCTCTCGCGGGTTGGCGGTGCCCGATGAGCGGTGTGGTCGCGGTGATCACCGGCGCCGCCCCCGCGCAGGAGCAGGCGTGCCGTGCGGCGCTCGCCGCGCAGGAGACGCCGGTCGCTCGGATCCTGGCCGGCGCGGACGCGCTGGCGCGCGCGGCCGCGGGCGACGACGACTGGGTCTGGGCCCTCGAGGGTGGTGCGGCGCCCCAGCCCGATGCGCTCGCGCGCCTGCTGGGGCTGGCCGACGGCGCGCTGCGCTGCGGCATGGTCGTCGACCCCTCCGGCGGGCCGCTCGCGTTCGCGCTGCCGGCGGGCGACCAGTTCGACGTCGATGCCGTGATCGCGCTCGCCGCCGAGCGGGTGCTGCCGATCCGCCGCGCGACGCTCGCGCACACCCTCGTCTCCCGGATGGCGCTCCGCGAGCACGGCCTGCCCGACCCGCGGTACGGCGCGTACGCGGGGGAGGAATGGACGGCGCGCGTGGCGGCCGGGGGCGGCGGGCGCTTCCTGCCCGCGTCCACCGCGGTCCTTCCCGCGGCGCCGCCGACACCCCGTGCGATCGGGCCCGCGCTGCGGACCGCCCGGACCCCGACGTGGACGAACGGCGAGCGGCTGGCCGTCATCGCGGCCCTGCTCCGTCGCTAGACGATCTGGAACCATCCCGCCACCCATGGACGCCACGATCGTGATCGTCACGAAGGACCGTCGCGAGATGCTCGCCGACGCGCTCGCGTCGGCGGTCGCGCAGGAGGGCGACGTCGAGGTGCTCGTCATCGATGACGGCTCGTCAGACGGCACCGCGCAGATGGTCGCCGAGCGGTTCCGGGATGTGCGGGTCCAGCGGTACGAGACGAACGCCGGGCTCGTGGTGCGCCGCAATGACGCATCGCGCCTCGCCCGTGGCCGCGTGATCGTCTCGATCGACGACGACGCGGTCTTCACGACCCCGGATACGGTCGCGCAGACCCTGCGCGACTTCGATGCCGACCCGCGCATCGCCGCGATCGGCATCCCGTACGTCGACGTGCGGCGCAGCCCGCAGGTGCATCAGCAGCCGCCCGACGCCGAGGGCTGCTGGATCGGGCCGGTGTACCGCGGCACCGCCCACGCCGTGCGGCGCGACGTGTTCCTCGAGCTGGGCGGCTACCGCGAGCGCATCGTCCACCAGGGCGAGGAGCACGACTTCTGCCTGCGCCTGCTCGACGCCGGCTATCTCATCCGCTACGGCCGCGCCGCGCCGATCGAGCATCGCGAGTCGCCGCGCCGCAGCAACCGGCGGATGGAGCGCTACGGCCGCTGCAACGAGCAGCTGCTGTGCGCGACGTACTACCCCCAGCCCTGGGCGACGCTGTACGGCGTGGGCTACGCCGGCAAGTCGGTCCTGCGCGGCATCCGCTCCGACGGCGGGCTCGTCTGGATCGGCGAGGGGATCCTGCGCGGCGTCGGCGCGTGGTTCACGACCGAGCGGCACCCGGTCGCGCGCGCGACCTTCGCGCTCGACCAGCGGCTGCGGCGGGCGGGCTGCCTGCCGATCGAGGACGTCAGCCCTCGTCGATGACGAGCAGCCGCGGCGAGTCGGTCACCGGGAGTTCGACGACGAGCCAGCCGCTGTCCGTGCGCCGCACGACGTCGACCGGCACGCTCGCGCCTGTCATCGGGTCGACCGCGCTGACGTTCGCGTTGCGCGCGTCGGTCCCGCCGATCGTCAGCTGGTAGCGCTCCGCCGGGAGGTCGAACCGCTTCGGGTCGCTCGTCGGCGCGCTGGTGTCGTGGACCTTCGCCATGTTCCGCGTCATGACGTAGACCGGCACGACGAAGCGCGTGTCCGACGCCTGGAACGGCAGGAAGGCGAGAACGTCGCGGTCGTACAGCGTCGGGCGCGCCGTGCTGCCGTCGCCGTGGAACTGGAACCGTCCGCCGTAGTCGCCGATGGACGCCAGCGTGAGCTTGCGCGGCACGGTGACCGCGCCGGCGTTCAGCGTCGAGGTCAGGCGCCGGATGCCGCTGAGCGCGGGGCCGCCGGTCGTGTCGCCCGGGTACGTCCCGGTGCTGCCGAGCGCCTCCCAGAAGGTCTTGCCGATGAGCGTCCACTCCGCCGTGCCCGCTGAGTAGAAGTCGATCTGCGTCGTGCCCTTGTTGACATAGGACGTCAGCGTCCGCAGCGCCGCCTTGGCTCGGAGGTGCTCCTCGTCGGCGTAGCTCAGCGCCGTGAGCGACTTGCCCGCGGCGGTCTCGAGGTTGATCTCGGTCATCCACAGCTCGACCGGCTTGCCCGCCGCGTTCTGCACGTTGCGCCCGTGGTCGGTGCTGCGGCCCTGCAGGTCGGTGAAGCGCGTGGTGATCGGCGCGGTGTCGCGGATGATCGACTCGGTTGCGATCGCGGTGAGCGAGAACTCCGGGAAGAAGGTGTCGTACTGCGGGTTGTGCGTGTCGATCCACGCGCTCCCGCTGCGCCAGCCGGACACGTTCCCGGCGGCGTCGATCGGGCGGTTGCTCTGCAGGACGTTGGACGGGAAGCGCAGGTAGCGCGGGTAGTAGTGCTTGCTCAGCGCGTCGAGGCCGACCGGGGAGGTCGCCGCGCTGTCCCACGGGCGCTGGCTGGAGAAGCCGTTGGTGATGCGCACGCCCGGCAGGTCGTTGGCGGGATCCTTGACCCAGTTCACGGTTCGCTCGACGATCGTGTCCTCGGCCACCCGGCCCGGGAAGAGGTCGGGCTCGTAGTACCGGTTGATGTCCCAGAACGCGGCGTTGAGGTTCGCCTCGTTGGAGACCTCGACGTCGAACTGCGTGCTGCCGAGCTCGGCCTTCACGAAGTCCGTGACCGTGTCGACGTAGTCGATCCAGCCGTCCATCGTGTCCTCGCCGGCCGGGTTCACGCTGCCGTCTGCGCGGGTGACCGGGCTGAAGGGCTCGTGGCGCAGCGTCGCCGCCGGGTAGGTGCCGGCCGGGACGTACGTCGGCAGCCCCTTCGAGAGGGTGGCGGTCGTCCCGGAGAGCGCGGTGATGAGGAGGTCGGCGCGGGTGTGGCCGTTCGTGAAACCCGTGCGGCCCGGGATGACGCGTGACGCGCTCGCGGCGTCGAGCTGGACGGTCTTCGACCCCTGGCCCGCGGCGCTCGTGATCCGCAGGTGGTCGTCCTTGACGGGCGTCGGTCGCCCGTCGTCGGAGTTCAGCAGGATGAGCGGGCGCAGGCCGGCGTCGCGCAGGGCGCGGATCTTCGTCCGCCACTCGGTCGCGCGCCACAGCGTGCTCGGATCGTCGTAGTCCAGGTCACCCCAGCCGATCTCGATGCGCGCGCGGCGGAACCCGTTCGCGGCGAGCAACCGGGCGATGAACGGCGCCTCGACGGCGGAGACGTTGAAGTTGATGCCGACCGCGTCGCGCAGCTGGGTCGCCGGGGGCGTGTCCAGGAACGAGCGCCACGGCTGCAGCCAGTGCGACCGGTCTCCGAACGGCACCTTGGTGAGGTGGCGCTCGTGGATCGTCTCGGTGAGGACACCCGCGAAGCTGCCGCTCGTCGCGACGGGAGTGGGTGCCGGGCCCGTCGGCTCGTGCGAGGCCGGTGGCGGCGGCGCGGTGTCGGAGCCCGGGCCGGGCTCGGGCGCCGGCGCCGGCTCCGGGGCGGGCGTCGGCGTCGGCGTCGGGGCGGGCGTCGGCTCCGGGGCGGGCGCTGGTTCGGGAGCGGGTGCGGGTGCCGGGGCGGGCGGCGACAGCAGACGCTTCCAGTACAGGCGTACCTCGTTCAGCCACACGTCCCACGCTCCGTAGGCCCGCAGCCGCACGTGGGTGCCACGGCGGCCGCCGAGGTCGACGCGCTGCACGCCGCCAGACGTCAGGCGCACCGTCCGGACCGTCCGGAAGCGGCGCCCATCGGAGGAGACCTGGACCCGGACGCGCTGCGACGTGCGTCGTCCCTGTGCGCGCACGCGGACCTCGAGGTGCTTCATCGGCGCCGCGGCAGTCAGCCGGGCCTGCCACGACGACGAGGTCGGGCGGCGGGCAGGGCGCCACGTCGCATGCCCTGGGGCGGCGGCCTGGGTCGCGGACGCGGCCGCAGGTGCGGCGAGCGCGGGCGCATGGAGCGCGACGAGGGTGAGGGACAGCGCCGCAGCGAGGAGGGCAGCGACACCGGCCCCGATGGTGTGGGGTCGAAGACGGGTCATGCATGGACGCCGGCGCTGCCCCCTGCCAGGAGTACGCCGGTCGGATGAGGCCGGTATGGCCTAGGGAGGGATGTCGGCCCCTGCGCGCCAGCCGTGAGGGGCCGGGGTGCGCGGTGGACGTTTCGCCGGGGTGCGCCCTCCACGGTTCGGTGGTCACGGGCACACGTCGTGCGGCGATGCGTCCGTAGCCTATGCGGCCCCGGGGCCCTGATCCCCGGCCCTCACACGTGCTCACACGGCTCAGAACAGCCCTCCGTCACCCGGTCAGCCGCAACGTGATCGGGCTCTACGGCGTCCAGCTGGCGACCTTCGTCGTCCCCTTGGTGACGCTGCCGTACGTCGCCCGCGTCCTCGAGCCCACCGCCCTCGGCCTGGTGATCTTCTCCCAGGGCTTCGCGTTCGCCCTCATGGCCTTCATCAACTGGGGCTTCGGCCTGACGGGCGTGCGCTCCGTCGCGTCAGTGCAGAACGACCCCGACGCCCTCGCCGGGGTGGTGCAGCGCGTGCGCGGCGCGCAGCTGACGCTCGTGCTGCTGTCCGCCCTCTTCGCGGGGACCGCGCTCCTGCTCGTGCCCACGATGCGCGAGAACCCCGAGTTCCTCGTCCTCGCGTACGTCGCCGCGGCGACGACCGGCCTGACGCCCGCCTGGTACTTCCTCGGGATCGAGCGGATCCGCGTGATGGCGGTCATCCAGCTCGGCTTCCGCTCGGTCGGTGCGGTGCTGACGTTCGTGCTCGTGAAGAGCCCGTCCGACGCATGGATCGTGATGGCCCTGTTCACGGCGTCGTCCGTGGGGCCGCTGCTCGTCGCCGACTGGCTCATGTACCGGGACGTCGAGTTCCGCCGGCCGATCTGGCGCCACTCGCTGTCCGAGCTGAAGTACGGCTCGACGATCTTCGTCGCGACGCTCGCGGTGACCCTCTACACCGCGCTGAACGTCGTGCTCCTCGGCTTCTTCGCCCCCAGCGACGAGGTCGCGCACTTCGGCGCCGGTGAACGGCTCGTCCGCGTCGCGATCACCCTGCTCGGGCCGATCGGCGCCGCGGTCATCCCGCGCATGACCGCCTTGCACACCGCGGGTGAGAGCGACCGCGCCAAGCAACTTCTCGTCATCGCCGTCGCGGTCGCCGCCCTGCCCGCGGTCGCGATCACCCTGATCCTGATCTTCCTGGGGGAGCCGATCATCCGGCTCATCTACGGCGACGCGTTCGTGGCGGACGCGGTCCCGGTCCTCCGCGTCCTCGCGATCATCATCCCGATCAACGTCGTCGCGGTCGTGTTCGGCGTGTGGCTCATGACGCTGCACCGTGACCGGCTCGTCGTCGCCATCGCCCTGGTGGCGGGCATCTCCAACGTGATCCTGGGCAGCATCCTGGCCTCGATGCACGGCGCAATCGGCATGGCCTGGGCGGTCGTCGCAGCGGAGGGGCTCGCCGCGATCGGCGGCCTGGCCATGGTGGTCTGGGGGAGCCGCGGGCGCGACCAGGCAGCACAGGCGCCGGATGGTCAGCAGAGCCCTACCGCGCGGTGATTGTCGCCACCGCCACGACCCTCTACCCTCCGGCGCTCTCGTGACCGCGTGGGGGCCACAGGGGGTCGGGCCGGTCGCTTCGTCGCGGCCGGATCTGCCGATCGTCGTCGCGGGCGGCTACGACTACTCGATCGCGATGAACCAGGTCTCCACGATCACCGTGCGGGAGCTGGCACGGACGCGTCAGGTGCTGTACCTCCACAGTGAGCTCGGCGGCAGTCTGCTGAGCGTCCTGCAGGGACGCGGCCGGTATGTCCAGCCTTGCCGTGTGGCGCGGATCGCCGCCGGCGGGATGCGCCCCCGGCGCGTCGAGGAGCGGCTGTGGATCGCGCCGCTGCGCGGCCCGGTCGCCTACGCGCCGCTGGCCTACCCCGAGCCGCTGCGCCGGCACGCCGTCCGCGTGCTCACGGGCGTCGTGCGCGGGTGGCTGCGCGACCGCGGCGAGGAGGCGTGCCTGCTGCTCTGCTACTGGCCCGAACTGCCCGAGCTCGTGCGGTCCCTCCCGGTCGCCGCGAGTGCGTACGACTGCACGGACGACCACGCCACGATGCCGGGGCGCGTCGTGCCGGCCGCCCGGGTCCGCACGCTGGAGGAACGCCTCCTCGACGCGGTGGATCGGACGTGGGTCGTCTCCCCGGGGCTCCTGGAGGAGCGCGACGACGGGCACCGGCGGCTCGAGGTCGCGGCGTCGCCGATCGACCTGCGGCTGTTTGAGCGCGTCAGCGCGGAGCCCCCGATCGACCTGCCGGGGCTCCAAGGGCGCACCGGGCCGGTGCTCGGGTACGCCGGCGGGCTGCCCGAACGGATGAACTGGACGCTGCTGGAGGCGCTCGCCGAGCGCCGGCCGGAGTGGACGTTCCTGTTCGTCGGCCATGATCCGGTCGCGGCGCCGCGCGCGCTGCACCGGCGTGAGAACGTGGTCTTCACCGGGCTGCTCCCGTACGACCGCGCGCTGCGGGCCATCGCGCGCTTCGACGTCGGCGTGATCCCGGTGCGGACCGGCGCGTTCTCCCACGGCAACTCGTTCCTGAAGCTCGCCGACTATCTGGCGTCGGGGCTGCCCGTCGTCGCCTCGGACGTCCCGGACACCGCAGCCGCGGCGGCGCGCGCGCCGGAGGCGATCACCGTGGCGACGGGTACCGACGCATGGTTGACGGCGCTCGACGCGGCGGTTGCGGGCACCAGGACGGACGACGTCCGGCGGGCGCGGCGGCTCTTGCTGGAGGAGCGCACCAACGAGCGGCGCGTCGCCGCGCTCGTGGCCGCACTCGAGGAGGACCGGATGGCGCGCGCCCAGGACGCCTGACCCGTGTCCGGCGCCCCGCGTACCCGCTACCTCGACGGCCTCCGCGGCCTCGCGGCCCTGCAGGTGATCCTCCACCACACGTACCTGACGGTGTATCCGCTGGACCAGGGCGTGCACCCGACCGGCCTGACCAAGCTCGCGACGAGCTCGATGATGCTGAGCGGGCTCGGCGTGACGGTGTTCATCGTCCTCTCGGGCTACGCGCTGTCGATGTCCGCGCACCGCCGGGGCTGGGCGCTGGCCGACGGGCCGGGGCCGTTCCTGCGCCGCCGGGCGCGGCGCCTGCTGCCCGCGTACTACGTCGTCCTCGCGGTGTCGATCGTGCTCGGGCTGACGGTCCTGAGCGAGGAGACCGGGGCGCACTGGGACATCTCGGTGCCCTTCACCGGGCTGGACGTCCTGGGCCACGCCCTGGTCGCGCAGGACGTCATCGGTCACCCGTACGCGATCAACCATCCGCTGTGGTCGATCGCGCTGACGTTCCATCTGTATCTGCTCTTCCCTGTGCTGCTCGCGTGCGCGGTGCGGTGGGGCATCGGACGGGTGGCGGTCTGGGCGCTGGCCGTGACGACGCCGATCGCGGTCGCCGCGTTCCTGAACACGGGCGCGCTGCTCCTCCTGCGGCAGTTGCACTTCGTCGGCGTGTTCGCCGCCGGGATGGCGACGCTGGCGATCGTCCGTGCCCAGGGCGTGGTCACGATGAACGGGCGGGAGCGGCGCCCTCCGTGGCTCGCACTGGCGATCGCGCTGTTCGTGGTGTGGGCGGCCGCGCCCCTGAACCACCTCAACCACGTCCCGTTCGCCCTCGCGGTCTGCTGCCTGCTGGTGGGCCTTGGGACCGGGCGTCTCACGATGCTGCGGCGGCTGCTCGAGTGGCGCGCGCTCGTGTGGATGGGCGCCGTGTCGCTCAGCCTGTACCTCGTCCACGCCCCGATCGTGCACGGGACGTGGCTCACGGTGCTGCGGCCGGCGGGGCACGGCGTGGGCGACATCCGGACGCTGTTGCTCCTGCTCCCACTGGCTGTCGGCGCGTCGTTGCTCGGTGGATGGATATTCCACCGGTGCGTCGAGCGACCGCTGGCTCCGGCGGGGGCGTTCGCGCGTCGAGCGCCCGGGTCGGCCCCCGCGCCGGGGAGGCTCGGGTGATCTGCGTGGTCCCGTAGCAGGCATCCGTGCCGGTCCGGTAGCGACCGTGTGTCGGTACGGCGAGGGCCATGTGTGATCAAGTCACATCAAGGTGGGTCGTTGTCGATTACGCTACGCCGACCGTGCGCGTCGTCTATCTCTCTCACGCCGCGCGCCACTCCGGTGCCGAGATCGGCCTCCGCCGGTTCATCGAAGCGACGCGCGGCCGCATCGAGGCCACCGTGATCCTCGCGGAGAACGGTGACCTGGTCCCCGCACTCGAGCAAGCGGGCGCCGAAGTCGTGGTGCTCCCGCTCGCCGAGGACACCCGCGCGCTGACGCGCGGCCAGATGCGTCTCGGCCGCCAGCAGGTGACCGCCGCAACGCAGCTGTCGCAGTACGTCCTCCGGCTGCGCGCCGAGCTGGCGGCGCGTCGACCCGACCTCGTGCACGCGATCTCGCTGAAGTCCGGACCGTACGGCGCGGTCGCGGGACGGATGGCCGGGATCCCGACGATCTGGCACCTCCACGACCACCTCATCCCCGAGTACCTGCCCCCGCGGGTCGTCCCGCCCATGCGCCTCCTGGCCGGCACGCTGCCTGACGGGTTGCTCGCGCCGTCGCAGTCGGTCCTGCGCGCCGCCGGCCACCGGCGGCGGGGGATGGTCACCGGCGTCATTCCCTTTCCCGTCCCGCGGCCGCCGGCACCGGTCGAGGTGCGCGACGAGGTCGAGGTGATCGGGATGGTCGGCCGGCTGACCCATTGGAAGGGTCAGCACGTCTTCCTCGAGGCGTTCGCGCGTGCGTTCCCGGAGGGCCCGGTGCGCGCCCGCATCATCGGCAACGCGATGTTCGGTGAGCAGGACTACGAGCAGGGACTGCACGACCTCGCCGCGGAGCTCGGCATCGCCGACCGCGTGGACTTCCTGGGGTTCATCGAGAACATCGACCATCAGCTGCGCCACATCGACGTGCTGGTGCACGCGTCCATCTCGGCGGACCCGCTGCCGGGCGTGGTGATCGAGGGGATGGGCGCCGGGCTGCCGGTGATCGCCAGCAATGCGGGTGGCACTCCGGAGTACATGACCGACGGCTTCGACGGCATTCTGCACCGGCCCGGCGACGTAGACGACCTGGCCCGCGCGATGCGCCTTGCCGCCGGGCCCCGTCCCCAGCGCGCGGAGATCGGCGGGCACGCGCGGGAGACCGTGCGCTGCTACGAGCCTGAGCCCATCGTCGAGAAGATGCTGGCGTACTACGGCGAGGTCCTCAGCCAACGTGCGCTGACGCCCGCGTGACCAGTCGACTACTGTTGTGTGCTCGTGGGCGCACCGAGGCATCTCTGGCTGGTCGTGGCCATGGCGCTGCCACTCTCAGGAGCCATCGCGGCGCCGGGCGCCGCGACCGAGCGGGCGGACATCGTCGGGGTGACGGCGTCGAGTTCCGCCCGCGGGGCGGGTGCCGAGCTCGCCGCTGACGGCCGCAGGGTGACGGTCTGGCGTGCGCGCCGGGCCGGTGCATGGTCGTGGCGCGCACGCATCGCGCGCACAGCCAGCCTCGACCGCATGCGGGTGCTCTTCGCCCGCAGTGTCGATGACGTCGCGATCGCGGTTTCGATGGACGGCCGGCGCTTTCGCCACGTGCGCACCGTCGACCTTCGCCGGGGCACGTGGCGCACTGTCGGCCTGAAGGGAAGGCGAGCCCGGTTCGTCCGAATCTCGGGTCGGACGACGCGCCGGCCCGGTGGGTACCTGGCGGAGGTCCAGATACGGCTCCGTGCCGCGCCCGCTCAGGCGCCGCTGCCCGCCGGTCTGCTGGGGGTCGGGGCGAAACCGTTCAGCTTGCCGCCGCCTCCGTCGGCGCCGCCTCCTGTCGACCTGCCCGCGCCCGCGCCCGCGCCCGCGCCC
>SYBY01000085.1 GCA_005788585.1 Actinomycetota bacterium
CCGAAGTTTGCGGCCATGGCGTTTTACGGGGCGATCGAACAGGTACTCACCGGCTGGATCTTCGATCTCCTGCCCGCCGGGGAGGCGGAGTACGACCGCGCGAAGGGTCTCGTGGTCGAGACGGTGTGCGGTGGACTCGATGCAACACCGGCATCTGCCGGCACGGTCTGATTGGATTCGGTGCAGATGAAGGAGAACGAACTCGTCCAGCGCCTCGTGTGGACCGCCTTGCTCGCCGGCTTCGGCGCCATCGCGACGGCGATCACCGCCCGGGCCGCCGCGATGGCGTTCCGGCAGATCTTCGATGGGGAGGATCCGCCCGAATGAGTGAGGACACCTCCAAGGAGCCGGAGGAGACTCCGGCCGGCGCCGGCTCGGACGAGCCCGGCCCGCCCCCGCCCGAGAGTCCCGTGTGGCCTGAGCCCAGTACGGCCGAGCTGCTGCTCGCCGCGTCGGGCAGCGCGCCCGAGGGCGATCAGCCCGCCGCCGAGCAGCCGCCTGCCGCGGAGCCCGCGCCTGCCCCCGATGCGCCCGCCTGGGCGCCGGTCGAGCCGCCGTCCGCCGGTGGCACGTGGCCGTCGGTCGAGTCGCCCGCAGCGACGCCGGCACCTGAGCCCGCCCCGGCTCCCGAGCCGCCCGCGGCGTCCATTCCCGAGCCCGCCCCGGCTCCCGAGCCCGACGAGGCGCCCCCGTGGGCGGCGTCGGAGCCCGAGCCGGCCGTGACGGACAAGGCTCCGGCCTGGCCGCCGGTGCAGCCGCCGGTCGAGCAGCCGCCCGTCGTGGCGAGCGCGCCTCAGCCGGATCCGGCGCCCGAGCCGATGCCGGGTCCCGCCGAGGAGCCACCGCCGTTCGCGCCGATGGCCCCGCAGCCGGCCGAGGAGCCTCTGCCCGCCGAGGCGCTGATCCCGCCGCCGCCGGACGAGGACCCGCTCCCGGCTGAGGCGCTGATCCCGCCGGCGCCGCCGGAGCCCGAGCCCGTGGCTGCAGAACCGGAGCCTGTCGCGCCCGAGCCGGAGCCCGAGCCCGTGGCACCTGAGCCCGAGCCCGTGGCGGCGGAGCCCGAACCCGCGCCGGTCCCCGAGGGCCCGGCACCGCCGACGTGGGCGACCGTCGAGTTGCCCGCAGTCGAGGAGCCGGTGGCCGAGGAGCCCGCGCCCGTCGTACCCGAGCCTGCGCCCATCCCGGAGGGCCCCGCGCCCCCGCCGCCCTCGTGGGCGCCGGAGGGGGAGACGCCGGTGGTCGAGCCGGCAGCGGCCGAGCCCGAGCCCGAGCCGGTCGTGCCGGAGCCCGTCGTGCCCGAGCCCGAGCCGGAGCCCGTCGCTGCGGCTCCGGAGCCGGTGGTCGAGGACACGCCGCCGCCGGTCATCCCGCCGCTGCCCGAGCCCGAGCCCGCTGCTGCGGCGCCCGAGCCCGAGCCCGCCGCGGCCCCGCCGTTCGAGCCCGCCCCCGTGGGGGCCGGTGCCGAGTCCGGTGGTCTGACGTCCCGTCCGGAGGTCCTCGTCGGCGCAGCATTCGCCGGCGGCGTCCTCATCGCTCTGATCCTCCGCCGCCTTGGCCGCTGATCCGCGGACCCCATACAAGCCGCCGATGCGCGGCGACCAGCCCGACATCGCGGCGACGGTGCAGCAGATCACCGACAAGGCGACGCTGCTCGTCCGCGAGGAGATCGAGCTGGCAAAGGTCGAGATGACCGAGAAGATCACGAAGATCGCGAAGGGCATCGCGATCTTCGCGGCGGCGGGGATCTTCGCGATCTTCGGCCTCTCGATCCTGCTGCAGGGCTTCGCCTGGCTGGCGTACGAGCTCCTGCCGACCCCGACGGGGGACTTCTTCTGGGGGTTCTTCTTCGTGGCGTTCCTGCTGTTCCTCGCCGGCGGCGCCGCCGGGTACGGCGCCTCGCGGCTCGTCCGCAGCGGCGCGCCGCCCGCGCCGACCATGGCGATGGAAGAGGCCGAGCGCATCAAGCAGACCGTCGATCAGGCGAGGTCGTAGCCATGGCCACCCGTTCCCGCACGCCCGACGAGATCCGGGCATCGATCGAGGCCAACCGCGTCGAGCTCGGTCAGGCCGTGGAGACCCTCACGCACGAGGTGCGCGAGATCACCGACTGGCGCAAGCAGCTCGTCAAGCACCAGCGCCCCGTCCTGGCGGGCGCGGCTGCCGCCGGGTTCGTGCTCGCCGGCGGTCTCGTGGCCATCGGCGGCCTGTTCGGCCGTCGCGGCTGAGACAGGGCGCGCGGGCTACAGTCCGCGTGCCATGCGCCAAGGAATGATGCTGTGACGTCCCGGGCCCTCGTGCTCGTCCTGACCCTGCTCGCCACGGGCGGACTCGCCGCGTGCGGCGGGGATGAGGACGCCGGGACGACGTCGGGCGCGGCCCAGGCGGAGGGCGCGCCGCGCGCCGCCGCGCTCGACGAGCCGACGAAGGCCACGCTGGTCCTCGACTTCGTGCCGAACGCCGTGCACGCCGGCATCTACCGCGCCGTCGCGGCCGGGTACTACGAGCAGAACAACCTCGACCTCGAGATCATCGAGCCGACGTCGACGGCCGACACCCTGAAGCTCATCGACGCCGGCAAGGCGGACTTCGGCATCGCCGACGCCATCGACGTCGCGGGCCAGATCGACGCGGGAGCCGACGCGCAGGGCATCCTCGCGCTCGTGCAGCGGCCGCTCGGCGGGCTCGTCGCGCTGCAGTCCTCGGGGATCACGGACCCCCGCCAGCTCGAGGGCCGCAAGGTCGGCGTCACCGGTGTGCCGTCCGACGAGGTCATCCTCGACACCGTGATGCGCCACGCCGGCGGCGACCCGGCGAAGGCCGAGAAGGTCACGATCGGCTTCAACGGGGTGCAGAACCTGGCGGGCGGCTCGATCGACGCGTTCACCGGCTACTGGCCGGCCGACGGCGTGCAGGTCGAGGTGGGCGGCGACCCGACGACGATCTTCGCGTTCGACGAGTACGGCGGCCCGACCTACCCGGGGCTCGTCGTCTTCTCCACGACCGAGCGCGTCGCCGACGATCCCGACCTCATGGCCGCCTTCACCGACGCCACCGCACGCGGATACGACGACACCATCGAGGACCCGGCGCGGTCCCTCGAGGACCTCCTGGAGGAGAACCGCGCGCTGGATCGCGAGGTCACGTCCGCGCAGCTCGATGCCTACGGACCGCTGTTCCGCGGCGACGCCGAGGCCTTCGGCGGGTTCGACGAGCAGCGGCTCGAAGGACTGTCGGCGTTCCTGCGGGAGGAGGACCTGATCGAGCGGCCCATCCCGGCGCAGCGGTTCGCGACGAACGCGTTCGTCCCGGCGGCTGAGTAGACGCGGCCTCATGGCGCCCGCGGCCCCCAAGCTCCAGGTCCGGGGACTCGGCCAGCGCTTCGACGACATCCAGGCGCTTCGCGATGTCGACCTGCACGTCGCCGAGGGGGAGTTCGTCGCCGTCGTCGGCCCCCGCGGATGCGGCAAGACGACGTTGCTGCACATCCTCGCCGGGCTGCAGCAGCCCGCCACCGGGGCGGTCCTCGTGGACGGCACGCCAGCGGAGGGGCTGCTCGGCACGATCGGCCTGATGCCCCAGCGCGACTGCCTCATGCCGTGGCGGACCGTGCTCGACAACGTCACCGTCGGCCTGGAGCTCGCCGGGATGCCGCGCGCCGCGGCGCGTGACCGAGCCCGTGGGGAGCTCGACCGCTTCGGGCTCGCCGGCTTCGAGGACCGGTGGCCGACGGCGCTCTCCAGCGGCATGCGCCAGCGCGCCGCCCTGCTGCGCACCTTCCTCGCCGGCCGCGATGTCCTGCTCCTGGACGAGCCGTGCGGCGCGCTCGACGCGCTCACTCGCCAGCGCATGCAGGCGTGGCTCCTGGAGCTCGCGGCGGCCGAGCGCAAGACGATCCTGCTGGTGACCCACGACGTCGATGAGGCCGTGTTCCTCGCCGACCGTGTCTACGTGCTGAGCGAGCGGCCCGGCACGGTCGTCCTGGAAGCGCGCGTGGACCTCCCACGCCCGCGCGAGCCCGAAGTCGTCGTGACCCCGGAGTTCGCGGCGGTGAAGGGCCGGCTCCTCGCGCCGCTCATGGCGGGAGGGTCGGCGCCGTGACGGCGCTCGCCCGGGGTGCGGCGCCGCTGGCCTTCGCCGCTGCGGTGATCGGGGCCTGGGCGCTGCTGAAGGCGCTCACCGACATCCCGGACTCGTCGCTGCCGACGCCCGGGCAGGTCCTCGGCGCGCTGGTCGACCAGCGGTCGCTGCTCGCCGAGAACGCCTGGGTCACGCTGCAAGAGGTGCTCGTCGGCTTCGCGGCCGCGGTGGTCCTCGGGGTCGGCCTCGCGGTCGCGATTCACGCCAGCCCGCTCGTCGAGCGCGCGGTCTACCCGTGGCTGGTCGTCAGCCAGATGGTTCCGGTCGTCGCCGTCGCGCCGATCTTCGTCATCTGGACGGGCTTCGACCTGCGGCCGAAGATCATGGTCATCGCGCTCGTCGCGTTCTTCCCGGTTGCCGTGAGCACGATCGACGGGCTCAAGGCCGCCGATCGCGAGCTCCTCGACCTGCTGCGGACGATGGGCGCATCGCGCTGGCGGCGCGTGCGCATGGCGCGGGTGCCGGCGGCGCTGCCGTTCGTCTTCGCGGGCCTCAAGGTGGCATCGGCGCTGGCGGTCGTCGGGGCGGTGTTCGGCGAGTGGGTCGGCTCGAGTGAGGGCCTGGGGCACCTGATCCTCGTCTTCAACAACCAGGTGGCGACCGCCGACATGTTCGCCGCGATCACCGTGCTCGCCCTCATCGGGATCGGGCTGTTCGGGGCGGTCCTCCTGCTCGAACGGCTCGTGCTGCCCTGGTACCGGGAGGGTCGCGGCACCGCCTAGGCGGGTGCGGGTTCCCCGGGTGGGTCCGCACCGCCGCCATCGTCCTCATCGGGCGCCTGCGCGGTCCCGCCGACCGGGAGCGCCGGGCCGCCCTCCCCCCGCGGGGGCAGCTGGCTCTGCTGGCGGCTCGTCCACCACTCGTTGAGCAGGATCTGGATCGACGCGGCAATCGGGATCGCGAGCAGTGCGCCGAGGATCCCGAGCAGGGTGCCGCCCAGCAGGACCGCGACGATCGTGACGAACGGCGAGACGTTCACCGTGCGCTTCTGGATCTGGGGCTGGATGAGGTGGTTCTCGAACTGCTGGTAGAGCACCGCCCAGATCGCCCAGATGATCGTGGTGGTCGGGAAGTCGGTGAACAGGGTCACCAGCCCGATGAGGACCGCCGCGATCGTCGCGCCGACCATGGGGATGAGCGACGCCAGCCCGGCCATGACCGCCAGCGGCCCGGCGAACGGCACGCCGAGGATGGTCATCGCGATGTAGTTGGCGATGCCCGCGACGAACGCCACCGCAATCGCCCCGGCAAAGTACCCGCCCACGGCGGCCGCGATCCGGCGCAGCACGCGATCGAGTTGCTCCGCGCGCGCCGGCGGCTGCAGCTCGATGATCCGCCTGGCCCAGCCGGGGCCGCCGGAGACCATGAAGACGCTCAGGATGAGGATCGTGAGGATCGCGAACAGCGAGCTGACGATGCCGAACCCGACGTCCTGCAGGATCGTCGCCGCGTCGCCGATGCGCGCGGGGAGCTTCTCCGCCTCCTCTTCGAGCTTCGTCGTGACGTCGTACTCGGCCTCCAGCTCACGCAGGCGGTCGTTGTTCTCGACGAACTCCGTGATGTCCTGGGCGTAGCCGGGCACGTCGTTGACGAGCTTGTTGCCCTCGGTCACCAGCGGCGGGACGAGGATCGCGCCGAGGCCGACCGGGGTCAGGATGAGGCCGACGTAGACGAGGGTGATCGCCAGCCACCGCGGCATGAACTGCTCCAGGCGACCGGCGAGCGTGGCCAGCGGCACCGCGATGAACGCGGCGATGATCAGCCAGGTCAGCGGGGTGCGCAGCTGGATGATCAGGTACAGCGCGAGGACCACCGCGACGATGATCAGGACCGAGCGCAGGATGGCCTTCGGCGCGAGGACCTCCTCGCGGTGGACGACGACGGGCAGGGGCTCCTGCGATGCGTCGTCGGGCTGATCGTCTGGCACCACGCCGTCATCCTGCCGACCCCTCAGGATGGATCGCACCCGCGCACCCGTCCAGGCGCGGGGCACGCTTTCCCGCCCGGCCGTAGAGTCACCCTGTGTCGGTCACGCTGGTCACGGGGAGCACGGGTCTGGTCGGCTCGTATGTCGCACGTCTGCTCGCCGAGCGGGGGGACACCCTGCGCCTGACCGTCCGCGAGGGCTCCCCCCTCGGGGGCATCGCCGACATCGAGGCCGAGCGGGTCCGCTGCGACCTGCGCGACCGCCGTGCGGTGCGCCGCGCGCTGCGCGATGTCGACCGCGTCTTCCACGTCGCCGGCAAGACGTCCCTGCGCGCGCCGCGCGAGGCGCTCTTCAGCGCGAACGTCGACGCCACGCGGATCCTCATGGAGGAGGCCCAGCGCGCCGGGGTCGAGCGGGTCGTGCACACGTCGTCGATGGCCGCGGTCGGGCCCGCGCCGTGGGGCGGGACCACGGACGAGCGCCAGCCGTTCCCGGTCGAGGCGCAGGGCATCAACTACGTCGACAGCAAGCGCGAGGGCGAAGCCGAGGCCCTGCGCGCGGCCGCACGCGGGCTGCCCGTCGTCATCGTCTGCCCCGCCCACGTCTTCGGCCGCGGCGACGTGCGCCGCTCGTCGACCGAGCTCGTCCGGCGCTACCTGCGGCGCGAGATCCCCGCCTACGTCGACGGGGCACTGAACATCGTCGACGTCGAGGACGTCGCCCGCGGGCACCTGCTCGCCGACGAGCACGGCGGGATCGGCGAGCGCTACCTGCTCGGTAACCGCAACTTCACCCTCGACCGGCTCTTCGCCGACCTCGGGCGGATCACCGGCATCGAGCCGCCCGCGATCAAGCTCCCGCGTGCCGCCGCGCTGCAGGTGGCCATGGCCATGGAGGCGCTGCCCGGTCGCCCTGCCGTGACGACCCAGGAGATCCGCGTCGCCGCCCTGTGGTGGGCGTTCCGCTCGACGAAGGCCAAGCGTGAGCTGGGGTGGACGCCCTCGCACCACGAGGACACGCTCGAGGCGACCGTGGACTGGTACCGCGAGCGTGAGGCCCGCGTGCTCGCGCCTCCCGGGACCCGCCAGCCCATCGCGCTGCGGGCCGCCGGGTTCGGCGTCCGCCGCGTCGGCGGCGTGCTGGGCAGGCTGACCTAGGCCGCGAGCGCGGCGAGGCTCTCCGCGTAGGGCGCGCGGGCGACGCCGCGCTCGGTGACGATCGCGTCGATGAGCTCGGCCGGCGTGACGTCGAAGGCGGGATTGCGCACCGCGATCCCGTCGGGTGCGACCGCCGTCCCGCCGAACGCGACGACTTCGTCGCCTCCGCGCTCCTCCACGGGGATCGCCGCGCCGTCGGGGGTCGACAGGTCGACCGTCGACGTCGGTCCCGCGACGATGAACGGGATCCGCGCGGCCGCGGCAGCCAGGGCGTGCGCGTAGGTGCCGACCTTGTTCGCCACGTCGCCGTTGGCCGCCACCCGGTCGCAGCCGACGATCACCGCGTCGACCTGGCCCGTCCGGATCAGCCCGGCCGCAGCGCCGTCGACGAGCAGCTCGAAGCCGATGCCGAGGCGCTGCAGCTCCCATGCCGTGAGCCGCGCGCCCTGGAGGAGGGGCCGCGTCTCGCACGCGAGGACCGTCACGTTCGGGTTCGCGTCGGCGAGCGCGGTGATGACCCCGAGGGCGCTGCCCGCGCCCGGGGCAGCCAGCGCGCCCGTGTTGCAGTGGGTGAGGATCCGCCGCCGGCCGCGCAGCAGCTCGGCGCCCAGACGCGCGATCTCCGCGGCCGCGAGGACCTCCTCACTGTGCACCCGCTCGGCCTCCGCCCGCGCGGCGGCCGGTGCGGCGCGTTCCCCGAGTTCCCCGGTGGCCCCGCTCGCCGCAGCGTGGACCCGCTCGACGGCGTAGGTGAGGTTCACGGCGGTGGGACGGGACGACGAAAGGATCCCGGCCGCCTCGCCGACCGCGGTGGGGGAGGGGTCGGCCGACACCGCCATCGCCAGTCCGTAGGCCGCGGCGACGCCGATGTTCGGGGCACCGCGCACCGCCAGCCGCGCGATGGCGTCCGCGGTGTCGCGCGCGCCGGTGAGGGTCAGCCAGCGTTCCTCGGCGGGGAGGAGGGTCTGGTCCAGGAGCTGCAGCCGCTCGCCGTCCCAGCGCAGCGCGGCGACCGAGCGGGTGGACGAACCGGGCGCGTCGAGCACCGGACAAGCCTACGTGTCCACCGCGACGGCCTGCTACCGTCGCGCGACCCATGCGTCGGATCGCTCTTGGGGC
>SYBY01000517.1 GCA_005788585.1 Actinomycetota bacterium
CGGCAGCGTCGCGGTCGAGCTCGACGAGGCCGCGGCGCGCGCCACGCTCGAGCGGATCGGCGAGCTGGAGGTCGAGGCGATCGGCGTCTGCCTGCTGTGGTCGATCCTCAACCCCGAGCACGAGCTGCGGATCGGCGAGCTCATCGAGGAGATCCTGCCGGGCGTCGAGTACTCGCTCAGCCACCAGGTCAACCGGATCGTGCGCGAGTACCGCCGCGCGTCCTCGACGGTCATCGACGCATCGATCAAGCCGCTCATGCGCGACCACCTCAACGACCTGGAGAGCCGGCTGCGCGGCCTGGGGTTCAACGGCGACCCGCTGATGGTCACGCACGTCTCCGGCGGCGTGATGCGCACCGAGCAGATGTGCGAGCGGCCGATCCAGACGGTCGACTCCGGCCCCGCGCTGGCGCCGGTCGCAGGCGTCGTCTACGCCGAGGCCGAGCCGGACGCGAAGGCGCCCGACGTGCTCGTCGTCGATACGGGCGGCACGTCGTTCGACGTGTCGATCGCGCACGAGGGGACCATTCTCTACACGCGCGAGAAGTGGCTGGGCCCGAAGTGGTACGGCCACATGACGGGCCTGCCCGCGGTCGACACGCAGTCGCTCGGCGCGGGCGGCGGCTCGATCGCGAAGGTCGACGCCGGCGGCCTGCTGCACGTCGGCCCCGAGAGCGCGGGCGCCGACCCGGGCCCCGTCGGCTACGGCAAGGGCGGCACGGAGCCGACCGTCACCGACGCCGCGCTCGTCCTCGGCTACATCGACCCGAACAACTTCCTCGGCGGCGCGATGACGCTCGACTTGGAGGCCGCACGCGCCGCGATGCTCGAGAAGGTCGGCGAGCCGCTGGGCCTCACCGCGGAGGGCGCGGCGGAGGCGATCCTGCGCGTCGCGTCGGAGTCGATGCGCGGGTTCATCACCGACATGACCGTCGCGCAGGGCCGTGACCCGCGCCAGTGCATGATGATCGCCGGCGGCGGCGCGGCCGGGCTGAACATCGTGCGGATCGCCCGCGACCTGGGCGTCAAGCAGATCATCATCCCAAAGCTCGCTGCGGGCCTGAGTGCCACGGGCGGGCAGTTCTCGGACATCAGCGCGACGTTCTCGGTCGGCCAGTACGCGAACTCGGCGGCGTTCGACTACGACAAGGTCAACGCGACGCTGACTGAGCTGAAGACGGCGCTCACCGACTTCCTCGACCACGTCGACCAGCCGGGCGAGCGGCGGATGCGCTTCGTGTGCGAGGCGCGGTACGACCAGCAGATCTGGGAGATCGACGTCGACCTCGGCGAGGGCCGGATGTTCGAGAGCGAGGAGGACGTCGCCTGGCTCATGGAGCGCTTCGACGAGGCGCACCTGAACCTGTTCGCCGTCAACCAGCCGGGCTTCCCGATCGAGATCGTGACGTGGCGCGGCGAGGGCCGGATCATCCGCCCGAAGCCGGCGCTCACGTCCGTCGACGCGGGCGACGGCGGCGCGGAGATCGCGGTGGCCGAGGCCGAGGTCAGCACCCGCACGGGCTGGTTCGGCGGTGAGCCGATGGACACCGCGGTGCACCGCGTCGAGGACATGAGCGCGCTGACGCGGATCGAGGGCCCGGCCATCATCGAGGAGCCGACAACGACGATCGTGCTCGACCCGGGCTCCGTCGCGCAGGTCCGCTCGACGCACTACCTCGTGGAGATCGCCGGTGCCGACGACGCCGTCGTCACCGCCGGGACCGTGGGGGCGGAGGCCTGATGCTCGACCGGGTCACGCTGGGCGTGATGGCCAACCGGCTGGACTCCATCACGCGGGAGATGACGAACACCATGGTGCGCACGGCGCGCTCGACGACGATGGCGGCGAAGGACTTCTCCACGTCGATCGTGTCGGCCGAGGGCGAGATGGTCAGCGCGCCCGAGGGCATCCCGGTCCACGTCTACGGGTCGGGACTCATCGCGCAGGCGATGACCGAGATCCACGGATCGAAGATCGCCCCCGGCGACGCGTACCTGACGAACGACCCGTATCAGGGCAACAGCCACGCGGCCGACCAGACGGTGCTCGTCCCGGTGTTCTTCGACGGCGAGCACGTGTTCACCGCAGTGGCGAAGGCGCACCAGGCGGACATCGGCAACGCCAAGCCGACGACGTACTCGCCGACCGCGCTGGACGTCTACAACGAGGGCGCGCTGATCTTCCCGTGCGTGAAGGTGCAGTCGGGGTACACCGACGTCACGGACATCATCCGCATGTGCGAGCGGCGGATCCGCGCGTTCGACACGTGGTACGGCGACTACCTGGCGACGCTCGGCGCGGCGCGCCTGGCCGAGCGGCGGCTGCAGGAGTTCTGCACCGTCTACGGGATCGAGACGGTCCGCGAGTTCATCGTCGAGTACCTCGACTACTGCGAGCAGATGACCGCGGACGCCATCGCGAAGCTGCCCGCCGGCCGGGTGGTTGCGCAGACCGCGCTGGACCCGTTCCCGCGGCTGCCCGACGGGATCCCGCTGAAGGCGACGATCGACGTGATCCCAGACGAGGGACGGGTCGTGGTCGACCTGCGCGACAACCCCGACTGCACGCCGACGGGCCTGAACCTCACCGAGTCGACGTCGATGAACGCGGCCACCACCGCGATCCTCATGTGTCTGAACAGCGACCCGCACACGCGGGACGTCATCGTCCCGAACAACGCGGGGTGCTACCGGCGGATCGAGGTGCTGCTGCGCGAGAACTGCGTGGTCGGCATCCCGCGCCACCCGGCTTCTGCCTCGGTCGCGACGAACACCGTGGTCGACCGCGTCGTCGGCATGGTGCTGCGCGCGGTCGCCTCGATGCAGGAGGGGATCGGCGCGGCGCACCCGTGCTTCGGTCAGCCCCCGTACACCGGCGTGGCGTCCGGTGTCGACGCGCGCCGCGACGGCGCCGACTACGTCTTCCAGCTGTTCAGCGGGACGAGCGGCGGCCCGGCGACGGCGCACAACGACGGCTGGCTGCAGTTCACCAACACGGCGGGCGCGGGGCTGGAGTACGTCGACTCGACCGAGGTGATCGAGCAGAAGTACCCGATCGTCGTGTGGGAGAAGGTCGTGCGCCTGGACAGCGAGGGCGCGGGCAGGTTGCGCGGCGCGCCCGGTGGCCTGTCGGTCTTCGGGCCGCGGTTCGACCCGATGGAGATCCAGTACTACCTCGACGCGGTGGTCAACCGCTCGCTCGGCGCACGCCGCGGCCTGATGTCGCGCGGGCCCGAGGCGTGGGTGATCGGCGCGGACGGCGCGGCCGAGCAGCGGACCGAGACCGTCGGCGAGGTGCCGGTCGGCGTCGGCGAGGTGATCGTGTCGCGGTCCGGCGCGGGCGCGGGCTACGGCCCGCCGGCCGAGCGCGACCCCGAGCGCGTGCTCACCGACGTCGTCGACGGCTACGTCACCATCGACCGCGCGCGGGCCGCCTACGGCGTGGTGCTGACCGGCGACCCGGCGCGCTGGGACACCCTGACCGTGGACACGGAGGCGACGGCCGCAGCGCGCGCCGCGTTCGCCGATACGCCGCCGGACGACGACGCCGCCCGAGACACGACCCTTCCGGAGGCCTGGTGGCTGACAGCAGCGTGACCACATGGAGCCGAACGGCCGGAATGTTCACTAGGGTGCGAGGCACCTGCCATGGACGACAGCCGCTTCTCGCTTCACGCACCTCGACCCGCGGATCGCACATGAGTGCAGCTGAGCCGACACCGACCGTCCCGCTCGAGGAACCACTCTCGAGCAACGACCCCGGCCTGGTCGACGACCTCGCCGAGCGCATCCACACCCGGGTGCTCACCGGCGAGTACGCCGTCGGCACGTGGCTGCGCCAGGAGGCGCTCGCCGCGGAGTTCGGCGTGTCGCGCCCCCCGGTGCGCGAGGCGCTGCGCAAGCTGCAGGCCGCGCGGGTGGTCGACGTGCTGCCTCACCGCGGCGCGCTCGTCCGGGCCCCCACGGCGACCGACATCCGCGAGGCCTACCTCATCCGCGGCGAACTCGAAGGCCTGGCCGCCGAGATGGCGGTCCAGCGCATCGACGAGCAGCAGCTGCGGCGCCTGCGCGACGCCGAGGAGGCGTTCCGCCAGGCGATGCCCGCGCTGAAGAAGGCCGCGAAGGCGGGCGGTGTCGAGGCGATCGCCGGCGGCGCGTGGGACGCGGCGAACCTCGAGTTCCACCGCGCCATCGTGGACGCCGCGGGCATCGGCCGGCTGGGCCCGATGGTCGCCGACCTGCGCAAGACGTTCCCGCGCAACCTGTCGTGGGCGGCACTCGCCGAGGAACCGAGCCTGCTCGAGGACAACCTCACGCAGCACGCCCGCATCCGCGCCGCGATCGAGCGCCGCGACGCCGTGGCCGCCCGCCGCTGGACGACCGACCACTGCCGCCGCACCGGCGAGCTCGTGGCCGACTGGTTCGAGCGCCACTACGCCGCCGACGAAGAGACCGGCGGCGGTGCAGACGACCGCGCAGCCAAGCGGCGCCAAGCCCTGCTGCGGCCATGAGCGCACCGAAATACGCGGTGTACCTGCCGCACTACGGCCCGTTCGGCGACCCGTTCGTGCTCGCCGACCTCGCAGTGCTCGCCGAGGAGTCCGGCTGGGACGGCGTGTTCCTGTGGGACCACATCGTCCACGCGCCGCTGAGCGGCGACCCGACGGTCGACGCCGGGATGGCGCTGGCGCTCATCGCCGAGCGGACGTCGCGCATCATGATCGGCCCGATGATCACGCCGCTGGCGCGCCGCCGGCCGTGGAAGGTCGCGCGCGAGATGGCGACGCTGGACATCATCTCCGGCGGGCGGGTGATCTTCGGCACCGGCCTCGGTGACCTGGAGGACTTCGTGACGTTCGCCGAGCCGCGCGGCCCGGGTGAGCGGGTGGAACGCCTGCTCGAGGGCATCGAGCTGCTGCGACGGTTCTGGAGCGGTGAGCAGGTGTCGTTCGGCGGCATCCGCTACACGGTCGACGACGTGATCCTGCAGCCGCGCCCGGTGCGGGGGACGATCCCGATCTGGATGGCCGGCGGGCACACGAACGCGAACGCGCTGGCGCGTGCGGCGGACGTCGACGGCGTGGCCGCGATCCGGTACCCGTGGGATCTCGACCGGATGATGGCGCCGTGGGAGCTGGCGGAGATCGTGTCGACGGTGTCCGGCCACCGGGGTGGCGACATGGAGGGATATGACGTCGTGGCGATCGGGCGGAGCACCGCTGGGGCCTCGGGTGTCGCACATGTCTCCGAGTTCGTCGATGCCGGGATGACGTGGTGGTGGGAGACCCTGCACCAGGATCGGGAGGATCTGGATGGAGTACGGGCAAGGATTGGGGCGGGGCCGCCTCGGTAGCACGGACCCAGGTTCGAACCTCGTGCGATCGAGGCAGCTAGCGTCGTGCCGTAAGGCCACCGACGATGTTCAAGACGTCCGCACCAAACGCCTGGTTCGTCCAGGGACTCGCGAGTTCGCTCGAGCGACTTCACCTCGCACTTGAGGGCAGTTCCCGTGACGCCATCACTGTCTTTCCTTCTCTGTACGAGACTCTTGGCTGGGTCACGAGTACTGCCGACCGCCTCAACCTCGCCACGAATGCCCTAGACGCAGTTCGCTTCGCACGCAATGGTTTCTTTCACGGAACACTCGACGGCGTCGAGCCCCGAGGCGAGCCGGTTGTGTGGGTCTGGCGACACTCGGACCTCTTCTTCGATCCAGAAGACCCGCGTCACCGACAAGCGGCCTGGGCCCGGACGCGAGCCGCCTACGCCGCGCGCTTCGCGGAACGTCCAGTTGCCGACACGCTCATCCCGGTCGCCGTCGACGTCATCCGGAGGGCTACGTCTGCGAAAGCCGGGCCGCAGTAGCTCGATCCGAGCAACTACTTCCCCGTCGGCCGGTGCATCGCACCCCGCGAGTGCCCGGCACGCCCACGCCCACCGCCGGCCCCGGCGCGCCCACCGCCACGCTGCACGGGCGGCGTCCGCTTGATCAGCAGCCGCAGCGCCCGATCGGCGTCGCCCTCGTCGGCACGCTCGCTGAGCGTGTCCGGATGCACCGTGCGGAACACCGGCCCACGCTTGCGGTCGATGACCGCCACGACGACCTTCGAACTGCTCGGATGATCGAAGACGATGCCGTCGATCACCGGGCCGTCCGTCGCAACCTTCACCAGGGAACCCACATCGATCGTCTCCATGCACGCAGCGTAGTCCGGGAGGATCGGGGCGGAAAGCGGGGACATAGTGCCCGCTGGGCGACCCGATGCAGGAACGCGCTCCCCGGCCGCGCTTCCGCGGAAGCGTCACGAACCCGAGAGCCACCCCACGGCCTGCCCCCAGAACCGGTCGTGCGACGACCACTCCAGGAACCCCGGTGGCGCCCAGTGCGGCGCGCAGTCTGACGCGAACGCCAGCGTGCGCCCGGAGCCGAATGTCCCGACCGCGAGGAACGGGTCGTCGCCGCACGACAGCAGCACCTGCGCCTCGGGCCGCGCCACCACCCGGTTGTAGCCCAGGAACCACGGCCACGCAGCATCCACCCCGTCAAGAACCGGATGCTTGAAACCGTCTGCCGCCACCACCGGCGTCACCCCGTCCGGCCGTTCCACCCGATCGTCACCGTCGAGCAGCGTGACTGGCAGCGCCTCGGCCAGCGCCGTCCGCCCGAAGC
Organism: Actinomycetota bacterium; assembly: GCA_005788585.1. Next base: position 6,671 of record SYBY01000517.1, read on the forward strand.
CCGCCCGGCCCTCGTAGCCCGAGAACGACATCCACCCGCCGATCATCGCCAGCCCGCCGCCGGCGCCGACGAAGTCGCATAGCGCCGCCAGCCGATCGGGCGTTCGCTCCGAGCGGGCCAGCGTCGCGGGGTGCAGCAGGATGCTGTCCGCCCCGATGTCACTGAGCACGACCACATCAAACGAAGACAACCCCGCCGCATCCGGGAACGACGCCGCCACCAGGTGCGACGGCAGGTGCGTCACCGAGCAGCCGCCCGCCTCAAGCGCCGCGCGCAGCCACTCGACCCCCTCCTCGTACGCCGTCGCGGTGAAGTGATCGACGCCCTTGATGTGCGTCGTCTGCACCACCCACGACTCGCCGACGATCAGGACCCTTGTCACGGCGCCACACCAGCCATCGCGGCAGCAACGAGATCGGCATTGCCCGCCACCGCCCCGCCGTCGGGCAGCACCAGCACGTCCTCGAACCCGATCCGCGTGTCCCACCCGCGCGCCAGCGCGTCGACGGCGAGTGGCCAGCACGCCGCGCCCATCCCGTGCTGCAGGCGCGGCAAGGCAATCCCGGCCGCATCCAGCGCTGCGTGGATCGCCGCGCACTCCGCCAGCGCCGCGTCGACATCCTCGGTCATCGGCTCGACGATCACCCGCAGCATCCGGTCGGCCAGCCCGCACGCGGCCAACCGCTCGACATCGGCGGCCGTCACCACCGCCGCCTCGACGTCGATCCCGCGCGAGAGCAGCGCCGCCGCCACCGAGGTCGCGCCCGGGTCGTTGAACATCGCCGAGCCGAAGTCCGGCTCGCGCCATTCGCGCAGCAACTCCAAGCGCCGCACGGCGTCGGGCTCGATCGACAGCGACGACGAGATCCCCACCGGGAGCCCGCACGCATCGCGCACCACCCGGGCGACCTCGTTGACCACCACCGGGTCGATCGTCTCCGCCCCACGAGCGTCACGCGCGTGGAGATGGATCGCACCCGCGCCGGCGGCCGCGCACGCCACCGCCTCAGCCGCCAGCTCGGCAGCCGTGATCGGGACCGCCGGGTGCTCGGCACGCGTCCGGCCGCCGTTCAGCGCAGCCTTGATCACCAGGAGATCAGCTCGCGGCGCTTGTAGAAGCCGCCCGCCGGCATCTCCTCATCGGGCAGCCGCAGCAGCCAGAGGATCGTGTCCGCGCCCTCGGCCACCGACAGGTACGCGCCCTCGCCGCCCATCGGCGTCTGCACCCAGCCCGGGCACATCGAGTTGATCGAGATGCCCTCGGACCCGAGCTCGGCGTGCAGCATGCGCGTCATCGCGTTCATGCCGACCTTGCTGATCCGGTAGCCCGGCGAGATCGACAGCATCTCCGAGAGCTGCGCCATACCGGAGGACACGTTGACGACCCGCGAGGGCGCCGCCGCGCGCAGGCGATCGACGACGGCGATCGTCAGCCGCCACGCGCCGAACAGGTTCACCTCGACCGTCTGGCGCACGACCTCGAAGTCGACGTCCAGCGGGCTCACGCCGCGGTCCAGGATGATTCCGCTGTTGTAGACCAGCACGTCGAGCCGGCCGAAGCGCGCACGCACGACCTCCGCGCACGCGTCCACGCTCGCCTGATCGGCGACGTCCAGCGCGACGACCTCGACCCGCTCGGCGAGCGCGCCCAGCGACGCGCGCGCCTCCTCCCCCGCCGCCACATCCCGCGCGCCGAGGAAGACGAACCGCCCGTCGGACGCCAGCTCCCGCACGACCTCGAACCCGATGCCGCGCGCCGCGCCGCTGACCAGCGCCACCCGGTCAGACACCGGCCGTCGCCTCCACCGATGCCGCGCGCCGCAGGAAGCCACGCTCCGGCTGGTCGAGCAGTTCACCATCGGCGATCAGCGGGACGCCGTCGACGATCACCGTGCTCGGCGCGCCCGTGACCACCCGTCCCTCGTGCATCGAGTAGTCGACCTTCGACTTCGCGCTCTCGACACCCAGCGTCCGCTCGCGCTCCGGATCCCACACCACGAGGTCCGCATCCGCACCGACGGCGACCGCGCCCTTGCGCCCACCCAAGCCGAACAGACGCGCCGGGGTCGTGCAGCACAGGTCGACCCACTGCTCGAGGGAGATCCGGCCGCCCCGCACGCCGACGTCGAACATCAGCGACAAGCGCTCCTCCAGCCCCGGCCCGCCGTTCGGCACCGCGGTGAACCCGCCGCCCGACGCGTAGCGCTCGTGGCGCAGCGCGAGGTTGAACGCCGAGTGGTCGGTCGAGATCACGTCAAGCCCGACGCCCGCGAGCGCCGTCCACAGCGCGTCCTGGTCGGCGACCGAGCGGGCCGGCGGGGAGAAGATCCCGCGCAGCGCCTGGTCGAGCGGCTGCTCGTAGATCGACTCGTCGAACAGGAGGTACTGCGGGCACGTCTCGCCCCAGACCTCCATGCCGCGGGCCTTCGCCGCCACGATCGGGGCGACCGCGTCCGCGCACGAGACGTGCACGATGAACGTGCGTGCGCCCGTCAGCTCGGCGAACATCAGCGCGCGGTTGACCGCCTCGGCCTCGGTCGACCGCGGGCGGGTCGACGCGTGGAACGGCGGGGTCAGCGTGTCGGCGGCGACCGCCTCGTGGATGAGCGCGTCGATCGCGTCGCCGTTCTCGGCGTGGACCATCACCAGCGCACCCGTCTCGGCCGCGACCCGCATCGTGTCCCACATGGCGGGGTCGCCGACCATGAACGACCCGCGGTAGGCCATGAACAGCTTGAAGCTCGACACGCCGGTCGCCGGGGCCGCGCGGAGCTCGTCGATCCATGCCGGGTCGGTGAGGTCGCTGATCATCAGGTGCACGCCGACGTCGGTGACCGGCGGGCTCGCGGCAAGCGCGGCGTGCCAGTCGTCGAGCGTGGAGGCCAGCGACTGGCCGTGCTCTTGGAAGGCGAAGTCGATGATCGTGGTCGTCCCGCCGAACGCCGCGGCGATGGTGGCCGACGTGAAGTCGTCGGCGCTCGGCACGCCGCCGAAGGTGATCTTCACGTGCGCGTGCGGGTCGACACCGCCGGGGATGACGTACTGCCCGCGGGCGTCGACGACGTGGTCGGCGGGGCGGGCGATCGACGTCGCGATCTCGCCGATGCGGCCGTCGACGGCGAAGACGTCGGCGGCGCACCGGCCGGTGCTCGTCACCACCGTGCCGCCTTGGATGAGCGTGGTCGTCACGCGACCTCCTCCTCGTGGTTGGCCCAGACGGCGAGCGCGCCGCCGTCGGCGTACAGGACCGAGCCCGTCGTGTAGGACGCGGCGTCGGAGCTGAGGAACAGCACGGCTTCGGCGATCTCCGCTGGGGTGCCGAGGCGGCGCAGCGGGATGCGCGCCCGTTCGAAGGGCGTGGTGTCGAGCGGGTCGCGCAGCTCGCCGATCTCCTGCGGCTTGACCATCACGCCGGGGCCGACCGCGTTGACGCGGATACCGAACGGGGCGAGCGCGTTGGCCATGCCCTTCGTCGCCATCGTCACGGCGCCCTTCGACGCCTCGTAGACGACCGACTCGGCGTGGCTGACCACCCCGGAAATCGACGTGAGCGTCACGATGCTGCCGGCGATCCCGTGCCGCACCATGCGCCCGCCCGCGGTGCTGCCGAGCAGCAGCGTCGACTTGACGTTGATCGCGAGCACTTCGTCGATCCGCTGCGGCGTGAGCTCGAGGAACGGCATCCGGCCGTGCGCGGCGGCGCAGTGCGCGACGACCGACACGGGTCCGAAGCGCTTCTCGGCGGCGTCGAAGATCGCCGGGATGGCGCCGTCCTCGGTGAGGTCGGTGGAGAGCGACAGCGTGCGGTCACCGTCCAACGCCGAGGGCTCCCGGTCGACCGCGACGACGTTCGCGCCCTCACGCGCGTAGGCCATCGCGCAGGCCGCACCGATCAACCCGCTCGCGCCGGTGACGAGCACGGTGTGATCTGCGAAGCGTTCCGCCATAGTTGGATACAATATGGCGGTTCCGGCGGGTCCTCCATGGACCGTCGGGCCAGGCTCAGTCCGCCATCACGTCGCCTCCGGAGAGGTTCATGACCGCTCCGGTGATGTACGCGCCGCCGACCGGCGAGGCGAGCAGCAGCGCCGTCGGGACGATCTCCTCGACCCGCCCGAACCGGCCGAGCGGGAGCTCGGCGCGCTTGTTGTCCAGCCACTCCTCGGGCATGCCCATGAGCATGTCCGTCTCGATCGGCCCCGGGGCGATCGCGTTGACG
>SYBY01000518.1 GCA_005788585.1 Actinomycetota bacterium
CGCTCAGATCCGCAGCAGCACGATGGTGTTCGCCACCCACGCGATGGCGAACACGACGGTCCAGCGATTCAGGTTGCGCTCGACGAGCGAGCCACCACCGAGCGGACCGGAGCCCGACCCCACGCCGAAGGCGCCGGACAGGCCGGCGTCCTTGCCTGAGTGCATGAGGACGAGGAAGATGACGCTCACGCTGAGCACCACCTGGACGACGAGCAGGATGTCTTCCATTACGCGCCGGAGTCTAGCTCGTCCAGCGCACGGAGGATGTCCACGGCCTCGGCACGCAGCTGGCGGTCGAGCGCGCGCCAGTCCTCGTCCGTGAGTTTGCCCGTCCGGTGATCGAGCTCCGTCTCCCGGATCTCGCGGTACTTGGCCTCCTTGGCCGCCTCGAGCGCCTGCCGGCCGGTCTCCTCCGCGCGGGCCTCCTCGTCGACGGCCCGCGCCCCGCCACGCAGGGGCGCGCCGACGAACCACACGACGATGCCCAGGGCGAGGATGACCAGCAGTGCGGCGACGACCTCCATGAGGCGGGGCAGCGTAGCGGCGCTACGCGCGGCCGAGGTCCTGCGCGACGCGCGCGGCGTAGCCGGCCCGCACCCGGCGGCCGGCCGCGTCCGGGCCGCCCGGCCACACGGCGGTCAGCCCCCCGAGCAGCGCCAGGATCGCCCCGATCCACATCCACGAGACCAGCGGTGAGACGTGCATGCGGAACGTCGCGGGCGGCGGGTCCTCGAGGTACTGGGTGGTGATGCCGCGCAGCGCGGTCGCCAGCGCCGTCGCCTCGAGCTCGGGCGAGAGCTTGCCCGCCGCGGCGCTGAAGACGCGGTCGCCGCGCTCGATGATGGGCTCGAGCTGCTGGATGTCGGGCGTCATGGCGATCCACACGTCGCGCAGCCGCCCGGCCTGGAGGCCGACCTCGCTCGTCGCCTCGCCCTCGAAGAACCGGCCGATCGGACCGAACGCCACCACGGCCCGCGACGGGTAGAACCCACGTGAGGGGGTCATCGTGGTGACGAACTCGCCGTCGCGCTCCACGCGCATCTTGGCCCCGAACTCGATGCGCTCGAGATCGTCGTTGGCGATGACGAGCCGCGCGACCGGCTCGACGTACGTCACGTCGTAGGCGCCGACCTCCGTGGTCTGCCCGACCTGCAGGCGGGTGTCGACCACGTCCTGGAACGCCGACGAGGCGGCGACCCCCACGAACAGGATCGCGACCCCGGCGTGGACCAGGTAGCCGCCGTAGCGACGGCGGTTGCGGCGCACGAGCTGCGCCAGTGCGACAGGGACCGACTCGTCCGCCATCGCCCGCCGGGCGACCGTGCCGCGCCAGAACTCCTGCACGACGGCGGCCAGGACGAACGCGGCGACGACGAACATCGCCAGCGCCCACGGCCGCTCACCGATGCCCGCGACGAGCAGCACGACGAGCGCGACACCCGCCGTCAAGGTGGGCCAGAGCAGGTTGCGCCGCGCGTTGGCCAGCGTCCCGCGGCGCCAGGCGATCAGCGGCGCGATGCCGCTCAGCAGGACGAGGATGATCGTCAGCGGGACGACGTAGCGGTCGAACCACGGCGGCCCCACCGACGCCGGGTCACCGGTCACCGCTTCGCTGATCAGCGGGAAGAACGTCCCCCACCAGACCACCAGGCAGAGACCAACGAAGACGATGTTGTTCGCCAGGAAGACCGACTCACGCGACCAGAGCGAATCAAGCGAGTGCTCGGACCGCAGCATCGCTCGCCGGCTCGTGACCAGCCAGATCGACCCGAAGATCAGCACCGTGATGAGCACGATGAACGGGACGCCGAGCGTCGACGCCCCGAACGCGTGGATCGACTGCAGGATGCCGCTGCGGACCAGGAACGTCCCGAGCAGGCACAGGATGCCCGTCGCGAGGATCAGCGAGACGTTCCAGACCTTCAGCATCCCCCGCTTCTCCTGGATCATCACCGAGTGGATGAACGCGGTGCCGATCAGCCACGGCATGAGCGACGCGTTCTCCACGGGGTCCCAGGCCCAGTAGCCACCCCACCCGAGCTCGGCGTAGGACCAGCGCGCGCCGAGCAGGATGCCGATGCTCAGGAAGATCCAGGCGGCGAGCGCGAACCGGCGGGTGGAGCGGATCCACTCGGCGTCGACGCGGCGGACCCAGAGCGCGGCGATGGCGAACGCGAACGGGATCGCGAACAGCGTGTACCCCGAGTAGAGCATCGGGGGGTGGATCATCATGCTCGGGTGGCGCAGCAGCGGGTTCAGCCCGGTGCCCTCGGTGGGCGCGACGGGCAGGACCTCGAAGGGCGGCTCGAGGAACACCATGAGCGCGGCGAAGAACGCGGCGAGCCCCAGCAGCACCGCGGTTGCGTACGGCGTGACGTCCTTGAGCCGGCGGCGCACGAGGATGAGCACGAGGCTCGACCAGATCGATAGCAGGAGGAGCCAGAGCAGCAGCGAGCCCTCCTGCGAGGACCAGGCGGCCGCGAGCTTGTAGAAGAGCGGCGTGGTCGTCGAGGAGTGCGTGGCGACGACCTCGTTGGAGAAGTCGTCGCGCAGGAACATCGACTCCAGCAGGACGAAGGCCGTGATCGTCAGGCCCGCGACCGCGAACACCGCGCGCCGGCCGGACGCGACGAGGTCGGCGCGCCCGCGGGACGCGCCGACCAGCGACGCCCCGATGCCGTACAGCGCGACGACCAGCGTGAGGATCAGGCAGGCGCTGCCGAAGGCGGCCACGCGGGACCTAGGACTTCTTCGGCTCGGCGGTGAACTTCGAGGGGCACTTCGTCACGAGCGAGTCGCGCTCCGCGACGTAGGTGTTGCCCTGCTTGGAGACCGTGACGACGACCTCGCGGCCCTCGCGGAACGGGTCCGGGACCGCCCCGGCGTACTTGACCGGCACCGTGGCGCCGCCCTTCGGGTCCTTCATCTCGAAGGTCATCGTGTCGCCGCTGCGCCGCACGGAGCCGTCGACGACCTTGCCGCCGAGCTTGTACGTCTTGCCGGGTTCAGCGCCGGCGATCAACTGACTGGGAATGCGCTCGGGGCTCGCGGCACTGAACGTCGTGATCATCAGCGCGCCCGCGAGGCAGATCGCGGCGGTGAGAGCGACGACGAGGCGAACCTGACGCTTGCGTGAGGGGTCCATCGCGTCTCCAGTATCCCAAACCCGGCCGCTGCCCCGGCGCCAGGGTGCGGAAAACCCCTGTCAACGGACGTACGAGGAATTGCCCTCAAGGCAGAGAAACCTTTGGCGCCCGCCGACGTTCTCTCTACAGACCCATGCAATCCGCCCGAGTCTTCCCCACCTCCCGACCTACCGTCCGCCGCGATCGCGCACGCCGGCTGCACGTCGTTCCTGACCCCGTGCCGCTGCCGGAGCCGATCCATCCCGCCGAGCGCAGGCTGCGCGACGCGGGCGGCCCCGACGACCGTGCGACGTACACCTGTCAGTGCGGCTACCTGTTCGAGGCGCCGGTCAACACGACCGTGACGTGCCCGAACTGCTCGTCCGAGCAAGCCTGGTAGTCGCACTACTACGGAAGTCGTAGCGCGCCGCCGGACTTTCCGGCATGCTTGCGCGATGACGATGACGTCCTCTGTCACCAAAGTGGGCTTGATCGCCCTCATGGCGATCGGCAGCGTGATGATGTGGATCGGCGCCCCGGTCGGGTGGATCTACGTCGCCGCGCAGGTCTCGGGCTCGGCTCAGGTGAGCATGAGCGCAATCGTCGTGATCCTGATCGGGATCCCGACGACGATGTTCTTCATCGGGAAGGGCCTCGGCCGGCTGAACGGGATGTACGGCGAGCTCACGGGCACCACGAACGAGGTGCAGATCCGCGCGCCCTGGATGCGATCGATGCGCGACGAGCGCGACCTGCACCGCCCGCGCACCGTCCTCGATGTCGTGATGGTCGTGTCCGTGGCGATCGCCGGGAGCGCCTTCGGCATCTGGTTCATGTTCTTCGCCGAGGGCGGCGGGATCTAGCCACCGCGGGCCCGCCGCAAGCGGGCCGAACGGCAGATCCATGTTGCCAGAGCAGCGGTGATCTGCCGGTCAGTCGACCAGGAGCGTCAGCGGCGCCTCGAGCCGCTCGCGCACCGTGACCAGGAAGGCGGCCGCGTCGGCCCCATAGAGGGTGCGGTGGTCGCTCGACAGCGTGAGGGTCATGACCTTCCGGGCGACCGGTTCGCCGTCCTGGAGCGTCAGCCGGTCGACCGCCGCCCCCACGGCGAGGATCGCCGCCTGCCCCGGGTTCACGACGGCGTTGAACGCCGTCACCCCGAACATGCCGAGATTCGACACGGTGAACGTGCCTCCCGAGAGCTCCGGCGGCGTGATCGTCTGCTCACGCACCTTGGCGGCGAGCGCGCGCGTGTCGGCCGCGATCGCGGTGACCGGCTTGCGGTCGGCGTCGAAGACCGTGGGGACGACCAGCGTCCCCTCAGCCGCGACGGCGATCCCGACGTTCACCCGGTCGTAGGTCTCGAACGCGCCGTCGCGCCACGCGCCATTCGCCCGCGGGTGCTCGCGCAGTGCCAGCGCAGCCGCCTTGACGACGAAGTCGTTGACCGAGGCCGCGCGCCCCGCGTCCTTCAACTCCGCGCGGAGCGCGAGCAGCGCGGTGACGTCGACGTCCATGCTCACGTCGAACGCGGGGATCGTCGCGCGGGACTCGGCCATGCGCCGGGCGATGAGCGTCTGGGTGCGCGTCGGCTCGGTGCGCGTAACGGCGCCGCGGTTGCTCTCGGCGGGCGCGGGCACGGGCGCCGGCGCGGGCGCGTCGGCGACCTTGCCGCTGCCGTTCTGGTGCGCGTGCACGTACGCCTCGACGTCGGCGCGCACGATCCGTCCGCCCGGCCCGCTGCCGCTGAGCGCACCGAGCTCGACGCCATGGGCGACGGCCACCCGGCGCGCCAGGGGCGAGGACTTCAGACGCCCGCCGCTCGCCATGGCGGGGGGAGATCCCACGGCGATGGCGGGCGTCGGGGCGGCGACGGGTTCGTCGTCGCCCTGCTGGTCGGCGGATGGCGTCTGCCGCACAGGCAGCTCCTCCCCATCGGAGAGCAGTACCGCGATCGGCGTGCCCACCGCCAGCGTGTCGCCCTCGCGGGCGACGTGGTGCACGAGGCCGTCGGCGTCGGCCTCGTAGGTCATGGTGGCCTTGTCGGTCTCGATCTCGGCGAGCTCGTCGCCGCGGGAGACCGGGTCGCCGTCGGCGACCAGCCACTGCAGGATCGTCCCCTCCTCCATGGAGTCGGAGAGGCGCGGCATCGTGACCTCGATCACGACCCGCCGGGCCCCATCCCGAGGGTCGCGAGCACGGCGGCGGCGATGCGGTCCTCGTTCGGCATCGCGGCGAGCTCCAGGCCCTTGGCGTACGGCAGCGGGACCTCGGCCATGCCGACGCGCTCGACGGGGGCGTCGAGGTCGTCGAAGCACGCCTTGCCGATGCGCGCGGCGATCTCGGCGGTGACGCCGTAGCTCGGCCACCCCTCCTCGACGCAGACGACCCGGTTGGTCTTCGCCACCGACCGCGCGATGGTCTCGACGTCGAGAGGGCGCAGGGACCGCAGGTCGACCACTTCGACGGAGACGTCGTGCTCGGAGGCGAGCTTCTCGGCGACGTGCAGCGCACGGACGGTGGCGAACGAATGCGAGACGATCGTGATGTCCGTGCCCTCGCGGGGCACCGCGGCCAGCCCGATCGGCGTGACGAACTCGGGGTCGAGCGGGACGTCGCCCTTCTCCTTGTAGATCGGGAGGTTCTCGATGACGAGGACCGGGTCCTCGTCGCGGATCGCGGCCTTCAGCAGGCCCTTCGCGTCCGCGGGGTTCGCGGGCGTGACGACCTTCAGCCCGGGCGTCCCGGCGAACCAGCCGTCGAAGGACTGCGAGTGCTGCGCCGTGAGCTGGTTGCCGGCGCCGTTGGGCGCGCGGATGACCATGGGGCAGCGCACCTCGCCGCCGAACATCGCGCCGATCTTCGCCGCGTGGTTGATGACCTGGTCCATCGCGACGAGCAGGAAGTTGAGCGTCATGATCTCCACGACCGGGCGCTCGCCGAGCATCGCCGCGCCGACTCCGGCGCCGACGAAGCCCTCTTCGCTGATGGGCGTGTCGCGGACGCGGTCCTCGCCGAACTGGTCCATGAGGCCGGCGGAGACCTTGTACGCGCCCTCGAAGACGCCGACCTCCTCGCCCATGAGGAAGACACGCTCGTCGCGCTCCATCTCCTCGCGGAGCGCCAGCCGCAGCGCCTCGCGGTAGTTCATGACCTGCGTGCCGGTGGTGTCCTGCGCCGCGGTGCTCATGCGCCGAGCCCCGCGTCGAACGTCAGGGCCTCTTCGCCGAAGGCGCTGCCGGGCCGCATGCGCGCGAACTGCTCGTCGCTGCCGAGCGCGTGCATGCCGTAGGCGAGCCGATCCGTGCTCGGCTCGTCGCTGTTGAGGGCGAACTCAACCGCCGCGGCGACGCGCTCGTCGGCGGCGGTGTCGATCGCCTCGAGCTCCTCCTGGCTGACGCCGGCATCACGGAGCTTCGCCGCCTCGAGCGAGATCGGGTCGCGCTCGCGGTGCTCGGCGATCTCGTCCTTCGTGCGGTAGGCCAGGCCCGCGTCGGCGACGGAGTGGCCGCGGTAGCGATAGGTGACGGCCTCGAGCACCGCGGGCCGGTGCTCGGTGCGCGCTGCGGTCAGCAGCCGGTCGACCGCCTCGATCATCGTGTCGAGGTCGTCGCCGTCGACGCGCTCGCCGTGCATGCGGAACGCAGAGGCGCGCTTGTAGAGGTCGGGCTCGGCGGACGCGCGCTCGACCGCGGTCCCCATGCCGTAGCGGTTGTTGACGACCAGGAAGACGACCGGGAGGTCCCACAGCGCGGCGAGGTTCAGCGACTCGTGCCAGGCGCCCATGTTCACCGCGCCGTCCCCGAGCTCGCAGAGCACCGCCTGGTCCCTGCCCTGGCGGCGCAGCGCCAGCGCCAGACCGGTGGCGATCGGCAGCTGCCCGGCGACGATGCCCCAGCCGCCGTAATAGCCGCGGGACGGGTCGAGCAGGTGCATCGAGCCGCCGCGGCCGTGCGCGCAGCCGTCGACGCGGCCGAACAGCTCGGCCATGACCGCCTCGGGCGACACACCGCGCGCGAGGGCGAAGCCGTGGGAGCGGTACCCGGTGACGAGCAGGTCGTCCTCGGCCAGCGCGTGCATCGCGCCGACCGTCATGGCCTCCTGGCCGGACGAGAGGTGGCAGTACCCGCCGATGCGGGCCGCCTTGTACTGGCGCTCGGCCTCGGTCTCGAAGACCCGGCTGAGCACCATGGTCTCGTAGAGGTCGCGGCGTACGGCGGGGTCCAGCGCGGACGACGTCGGTGTGGCGGTGGCGGCCATGCCTCAGCTCTCCTCGAAGTAGTCGGGATGCGCGTCGCGGATCGTCGAGATCTGGCTCAGGACCATCCGCAGGTGGTGGCGCAGCTCCCGCTCGGCCCGGTCGGGGTCGCCGTCGGCGACCGCGGCGACCACGGCTCGGTGCTCGGCGATCATCTCTCGGAGATACCCGGGCTCGGGCAGGCTGAGACGCCGGACACGGTCGAGGTGACCGTTCGCGCGCCGGGCCAGCGCCCACGCGATCTCGTGCCCGGAGAGCGCGCAGAGCTTGCGATGCAGCGCCTCGTCGAGCGCGTCGAACGCGGCCTGGTCGCCCTCGGCGTCGGCGCGTTCCTGCGCGACGAGGTTGGCCTGGATCTCCTCCAGCGCCGCGGGCTCGGCGCGCTCGGCGGCCAGGCGGATCGCGCTGCACTCGAGCGCCTCGCGGACGAACGCCGCGTCGGCGATCGCGTCGTCGCTGATGAGGGTGACGAACGTGCCGAGCTGCGGGACGATCGCGACGAGCCGCTCGTCGCGCAGGCGCACGAGCGCCTCGCGCACCGGCGTGCGGGACACCCCGAGGCGGTCGGCGAGCTCGTTCTCCGAGAGCCGGCGGCCGGGCGCGAGCTCGGCGCTGACGATGGCTTCGCGCACCGCGAGATAGACCTGATCGCGCGCGGCTCCTCCACCGACGCGGTCACTGAGCGGGATCCGCATGCGCACTAGTATACAAGTGGACAGGTACGTGTCCAGCTCGGACCGTCACCGCCCTCACGGTGCGGCGTTCCGGGACGCTGCGGTCAGCGCGCGTTGCGCGCCGGCTCGACCTGGAACCCGATGTCCGAGCCGGCGCCGCGCGTGAACGTCGCGGTCTGCGCATTCAGCCGCCACGGGCTGGGCAGGCGCCCATCCGGGTGACGCAGGAACGCCGCGAACAGGTCTGAGGCGATCGGGCACGTCAGCCCGCCACCGGGCAGCAGCGTGATCAGGTAGGCGCCGCGCGGCAGGCGCAGCGACCCGATGCGGTCGTTGTTCTGCACCCGGAAGGTCGCCGTGCAGCGGGTGCCCGTCGACCGGCCGATCCCGGAGGGTGCGTTGCCCTGGTTCGTCGCGGTGAAGCTCTGTCCACCCCGGCGGAAGGTCGTCGTGGCCGGATCGACGGTCCACCCGGCGGGCACGAGGTTCGTGTCCGCCGTCTGCGCGAAGACCTGGAACGCGGTCGTGCACGACAGGCCGCCGGCAACGGTCAGCGCCCAGTGACCGAGACCGATCCGCAGCCCGGCGGCCGTGACCGGCTCGAAGATCGCGAACGTCCCCGAGCAGGCACCGGGCGTCGCGGGCGTGGTCACGCGGCGGACGGTGAAGTTCGTGCCCGTGGTCCCGCGCACGAACTGCGAGCGCGCCGCGACGACCCGCCACGGGCTCGGCAGGTTCCCGTCCCAGTCGTTGAGGAACCGGGTGAAGTCCTTCGATGCCTCGGCGCACGACAGCCCGGTGGCGGTGATCTGGTACGCGCCGGCGGGCAGTTGCAGCGCCCCGATCCGGTCGTTGTGCAGGACCTGGAAGGTCGCGGGGCACGTGACGGCGGACTGGGCACTCGCGACGGCCGGCGCGAAGGCGGCAGCAGCGACGGCGAGCGAGAGCAGGCAGAGAACTCGGCGCATGCGCGGGAAGGTACTTCAGCGCCTACCGGCCCGCGCTGGTGATGGACGACAAGCGGACGACGGGCCTCGAACCCGCGACCTTCGGCTGGGGAAGCCGACGCTCTACCAGCTGAGCTACGTCCGCGTGGGCCACGCATCGTAGCCGCCCGGTCAGCGCGGGCGCTGCGACGAGCCCGGCGCCCCCGGCTCCTTCAGCGCGTCGGCGGCCTTCTTCGCCTTCTGCGACATCGTGCCCTTGCCCTTGGCGATGTTCTGCAGCTCCTTGGCGTCCTGCTTCAGCGCGTCGGTGCCGCCACGCTGATCGATGATCTTCTTGGCCTGCTTCTGAAGCGTCTTGAAGTTCATACCTGCACGGTAGACCACCGCCAGTGCGTGAACCGGGCCATACGAGGGGTACGTACCCCGCCATATGCCCCGTTCGCGCCAGCTCACCGTCGCCATGCTCGTCGCCCGGATCGGCTACGCCGCCGTGCTGACCTTCGCCCCCGCGCGCTGGACCGAGCGCTGGCTCGGCCCGCACGTCCAAGCGGCGCCGACCCAGGTGGCCCTGCGCGGGCTCGGCGTCCGCGAGGGCGTCCTGCACGTGGGCGCGCTGGCCGCCGCACTCCGAGGCCGGCCGGTGCGACCGTGGCTCGTCGGCAGCATGATCGGAGATCTGAGCGACATCGCGGCCACGGCCAAGGGCCGGGACGGGCTGCCTGACGGCGCGCTCACGGCGACCGCCGTCGTCGCCGGTGGCTCGGCGCTGCTGACCGCCGCCGCGGCGGTCGCCGACGACCACGGCGCGTAGCCGGGCGCGGGCGCAACCCGGCCGTCCCGTACCCTGGAGGGGATGTCCCGGGCAGGTCCGATCGTCGCCGCCGTCGCGGCCGCAGCACTCATC
>SYBY01000519.1 GCA_005788585.1 Actinomycetota bacterium
CGCGCCACCCGGCGTGGTCCGCTTGATCGAGCCGTTCGCGCCGAGCGTCACGCCACCGAGGGCGAGGTCGCTCAGGTTGAAGGACAGATCGAACGTGCCCGTCGACGCGACGGCGGCGGAGAAGCCGGCGCCCTGCGTCGACCCGTTGACCGCCACGTTGTACGCGCCCTGCGAGGCCGCGAACTTGAAGCCGGCGCTGAACGACGACTTCGTCGGGATCAGCGTCGTGTTGATCGTGGCGTTGGCGTCGGCGGCCACGGAGACGACCCCGTTGACCGACTTGACCTCACCGCTGAGGCCGGTGCCGGCCCCCAGGCCGAACTCCTTGGTGACCTGGCAGCCGTTGGCCCCGGCGCCGCCGGAGATCCCGAGCGCCCAGGACTTCGAGGAGGTCAGCGGGATGTCCGCGTTGACCCCGCCGGTGATCGAGCCGGACACCGGGCACGCGAGCGTGACCGCGCCGGAGAGCGCCAGCTGGGTGTTCGTCAGCCGCAGGCTGCCGGCGAGGCTGGCCTTGCTGTTGACCTCGATGTTCGCCGAGCCGCCGACGTCGTAGACCACGGCGCCGTTGGGCGTCTCGCGCTTGATGTCGCCGTCGAAGGCGACGCTCGAGTTGCCGAACGGAATCGTGAAGTCGGCGTTCAGCGCGAGGGTCCCGTCGAAGTTGACGATGCCCTGGGCCACGCCGATACCCGCCGCCGCGTAGAACGCGACGTGGCTGCCGGCGTCGGTGCCGTCGTAGATGAAGCGGAACCCTGCGTCCCACTCGTTGACGCCCGCGGGAAGCAGCGTGGTCTGGATGTCACCACGAACCTCGAACAGACCGGTCGGGTCACCGTCGACCGCCTCGATCTCGCCGATCAGGCTCCCGGTCGGCAGGTTGAGGTCCTTGCTGACCGTGCATCCGTCGTTCGTCTGACCCGACACCGCGAACTTCCAGTTGGCGTCGTCGACGATGTCGCCCGTCAGGCCCGCGCTGATGCCGCCCTCGAGGCAGTCGATGCGCACGCCACCGGCAACGTGGAAGCCGGTCTTGTCCCAGGTCAGCTCGCCACCGGTGAAGAAGACGCCCTTCGTCAGCTGCGCCTCGCCCGTGATCGTGCCCTTGACCCCGGAGAACTCGAACGGGTTGAGGATGTCCTCGCCCGCGACGACCGCGTTCAGCGTCGTGCTGCTCGCGCCGAACTTGAACTGCCAGTTGATGACCTCGACGCGGTAACGGCGCGAGAGCAGGTTGATGGCGACGAGCACGCGGCCGGTCTCGACGACCGCGCCGCTGGGCTGACGCTGCTTCTGCCGCAGGTTCAGGCCGAGCGCGTTGCTGCCACAGCACGCGACGTCGATGGTGTAGAAGGTCGGGCCGTTGTCGGCCGGCACGGTGGGCAGGAGGCCCAGCGCGGCGTCTTCGGCGTCGCCCTGACCGATACCCGCGAAGGCGCGCATCGCGACCGGAGCCGCCGCCTTGGCCGGGACGAGCGAGCCGCTCGACTCCGCGTTGTCCCCGAGGCCGAACGTCAGCGGGTTCTCGGCGTCCGGCGTGAAGGTGCCCGTGGCGACCTCGTTGGCGAACGTGAAGGCGCCCTCGGTGAGCGTGAGCGTGTCGGCCGTCGCGACGCCCGAGACGCCCTCGCCGGTGCCGACGTCGCCGTACTTCACGGTGGCGCCTGAAATCTCCAGCTTGTCCCCGACCTGCGTGACCGTGCCCGGCGTGAGCGTCACCGACGAACTCAGGGTGACGGCCGTGCCCGGCTGGGCGTTCTGCAGTTCAGCGAACGTGGCTGCGTGTGCGCTGCTGGCGAGCCCCAGCAGCAGAAGTGCCCCTGCGACGAGCGCAAGAGCGAGGCGCGCGGGCGCGCCCTGGACCGTCGACATCGTGGTCTCCCCCCGACGATGAATGAATATGCGAGCAATAGGCCGGAAACCTGCACTCCGGACAGGCCGATGACAGTACTCCCGTCCAACGGGAATTCAAGGTCCGGCGGATGCGTGCCGATACGCCCCACCCAGAAACCACGGTCGTTCTCGAGGGCGTCCAGTCGAACGGACGTCCAGAAAATCCCCGAAATCCGGGGGACACCTCCTTCTCGGTCGATCGACCGAGCGTCAATGCGCCAGCTTTGGCTGGACACACGTTTGAACGTCCATTGGACAGGGAAGTTCGCGGCGGCTCATCGTCCAGGATGAGCCTCGTACGATGCTTCGGACACCGCTCGGAGGGGTGGCAGAGTGGTCGAATGCACCGGTCTTGAAAACCGGAGTCCGGCAACCCCGGACCGCGGGTTCGAATCCCGCCCCCTCCGTCTCACCCTCAAGTAGAGCGTTAGCTAGAGGATGCCGACGATCGCGGCGCAGTCCCAGTTGCGCGCGCCGCGCCCGTTGTCCCACAGCCGCGCCGCCAACCGGTCCTGCTCGGCCTTGCTCGCCTGGTACGCGTGCTTGGTGCTGCCGCCCATCCCCTGCCAGGTGGACGGGATGAACTGGTAGTAGCCCGACGCCTGCGCGCCCGCGTTCGGCGGCAGGTTCTGCCCACCCGACTCACACTGCACCACGGCCCACGGGATCGCCCACGGTCCGCCCGGGCCGCGCTTGTCGACCGCGGCCTTGGCCTGGGCGTCGAGCAGCTTCTTCAGCGTCTTCTGCGCCCGTAGCCGGCTCCCGCGCGTGGCGCGCAGCGCCTGGACCCGCGCCGCGCGGGCCTGCGCGAGCGCGGACTGGCGCGCCTGGACCGCAGCCGCCATCTGGGCAACCGCGTCGCGCTGGCGGCGCACCGTCGCCGTGTCCTCGCGCTGGCGCGCGGCGGTCTTCGTCAGCCGCGACCGCTGGCGCTTGGCGTCGTCGCGCCCGTCACGGACGGCATCGACCACGCTGGCGCCGGCCTTCTGCACGCGCTTGGCGAAGTCCACCCGCGTCATCAGATCCTCGAAGCCCTGAGCCTGCATGAGCACCGTAACCATGTCCGGCGGCGTGTCGACGTACGTCGCGCGCAGCATGTCGGCGAGCTGGTCGCGGTCGCGGATCAGCCGCGCCCGCAGCCGCTGCAGGCGCTTGCGCTGCTGGGCGAGCTCGGTCTCGGTGACCGTGAGCCGGGCCTGCGAGCGATCGAGCTCGGCCTGGACGGCGGCCTGGCGCGCCTGGAGCTTGGCCACGCCGCGCGCGGCGGCCTGCTCGAGCCGGCCCAGCCGCGCGGCGGCGTCGGCGAGCTGTCCCTCGCGCGCCTTCGAGCTGTCGATCGTCTCCTGCAGGTCGTCCTGGCTCTGGCCGCTGGCGCCCAGGGGCAGCACGGCCCAGAGCAGGGCCGGGAGGGCGACGGCGAGCAGCAGCGCCGCGAGGCGGTGTCGGCGGGGATGAGGCATGGCAAGGAGACGCCCGGAGCGATCCGGGCGAGCGCGGAAAGCTAATCCGCCGAAGGGGGCGTTCCTGCAACGCGGCTTGCAGGCGCAGGGGCCGCGAGGAACCGGGCGACGGCCGCGTGGTACTCGGGGACATCGAGCAGGACCGAGTCGTGGCCCCACGGTGACGCGATCTCCTCGTCGTCCACGGCGACGCCGCCGGCGCGCAGCTGCGCGGCGAGGTACTGCGAGTGCTCGGTGCCGAACCGCCAGTCCGTGTCGAAGCTCAGGACCTGGAACGCGGTGTCGACCGCGGCCAGGTCGAGCTGCGGGTCCTCGAACGGCGCGAAGTAGTCCATGACCCGGGTCAGATAGAGGTAGCTCAGCGCGTCGAAGCGCTCGGGGAACACCTCGCCCTGGTGCGTGAGGTAGTGCTCGACCTCGAAGTCGTCGTCGAACGCCATCCTGGCGTCGGTGACCCGACGGGCGCGGTCGAACTTGCGCCGCAGCGCCTCCTCACTCATGTAGGTGAGGTGGGCCATCATCCGCGCGACGACGAGCCCCGTCCGCGGCGCGGTGCCGTGCGCGGCGTAGTCCCCGTCGTGGAAGTCGGGGTCGCGCATGATCGCGGCGCGTGCCGCGGCCGTGAAGCCGGTGTTCATCGCGGTCAGTCGCGCGCTGGCGCAGATCAGCACGCCGCGTTCGATCTCTCCGGGATGATCGAGTGCCCACTGGAGCACCTGCATGCCGCCCAGCGACCCGCCGACCGCCGCGTGCAGCCGGTCGATCCCGAGGTGCGCGACGAGCGCGCGGTGCACCGCGACGAGGTCGCGCATGTGCAGCAGCGGGAAGCGCAGGCCGTACGCGGCGCCGGTCCTCGGGTCGGTCGAGCTCGGGCCCGTCGTCCCGCTGCACCCGCCCAGCAGGTTCGCGCAGATGACGAAGTACCGGTCCGTGTCGATCGGCCGGCCCGGACCGACCAGCGTCGACCACCAGCCGTCCTCGCCGGAGGCGTGCGCGTCACCGGTCAGGGCGTGGCAGACCACCACCGCGTTGGCGCGGTCGGCGTCCAGCTCTCCATACGTCTCATAGGCGACCTCCACCGGCGCGAGCTCCGCGCCGGTGGACAGCCGCAGCGGGCGGGCCTCGTCGAAGAGGACCGCGCGCGTCGCCGTGCTCACGCTGTCGCGAGGCTCCGGGTGGCGGCCAGCGCCTGCTCGAGGTCGCCGAGGATGTCGTCGATGTGCTCGATCCCGACCGACAGCCGGACCGTCTCCTGGCTGACGCCCGCCGACGCGAGCTCCTCCTCGGAGAGCTGGGAGTGCGTCGTCGAGGCGTTGTGGATCGCCAGGGACTTCGCGTCGCCGATGTTCGCCAGGTGGCTGAAGAGCTTCAGCGACTCGATGAACGCCTTGCCGGCCGCGGCGCCGCCCTTGACGCCGAACGTGACCAGCGCCCCCGAGCCACCCTGCAGCACCCGCTGCGCGACGTCGTAGTAGGCGCTGCTCTCGAGGCCCGGGTAGTAGACCCACTCGACCGCATCGTGGTTCTCGAGGTACCGGGCGACCGCCAGCGCGTTGGCGTTGTGGCGCTCCATGCGCAGCGGCAGCGTCTCTATGCCCTGCCGGAACAGGCACGCGTTGAACGGCGACAGCGCCGCGCCGGTGTTGCGCAACAGCACCGTGCGGGCACGGCCGATGAACGCGGCCGGACCGAGCGCATCGCGCCAGACCACGCCGTGGTAGGAGGGGTCGGGCTGCGTCAGACCGGGGAACCGCGCGGCGTTGGCGTCCCAGTCGAAGTTGCCGCTGTCGACGATCGCGCCGCCGACGCCGCGGTCCTTGGCCTCGAACCACA
>SYBY01000086.1 GCA_005788585.1 Actinomycetota bacterium
CCAGCGCTGCCACCATGGCGCGACGGGAGCGATCCTGACCACCGTCGGGACCGTCGGCATCGTCCTCGGAGGCGTGCTGATGGCCCACGACTGGAAGGACCGTGAGATGTGGTTCGAGCGCGGCTGGGGCAATCAGCCCTAGGCGTCCTCGCAGTGTTCCATACGATCTTCTCGGGGGAGGAGACCGACGAGCGCCGGCCCTGGCCGGCGCTCTCGCTGTCCGGGGCCGTTCAGGCCTCGGCGGGCGGCGGGTTGCCGAGGTCGAACATCCCCTCGAGGTCGTGCTGGGAGTAGACCTCGAAGGCCACCATCGTCTGCGTCTTGACGACGCCCGGCACGCTGGAGATGCCGCCGGTGACGATCGTCTTGAGCTCCTCGTGCCGTGGCGTGTGGACGACGCAGACGAAGTCCCAGTCACCCGTGACCGAGTAGCACTCGCGCACGCCCGGCACCTGGGCGAGCGCCGAGCCGAGCTCCGACATCGCGTCGCGCTCGGCCTCCACCAGGACGATCGCGTGCGTCATGGCTCGAGCGTCCCGCCGGGCTCCAGGACCACGACCCGCGAGGACGTCTGCTGCTCGACCTCGGCCTTGAACGCCTGCGCGTCGGTCTCGATCGGCGGGAAGGTGCCGAAGTGGATCGGGACGATCGTCGACGCGCCGATGAGCTTCACGGCCTCGACGGCGTCGTGGCGATCCATCGTGTAGTGGCCGCCGATCGGCACGAGGGCGACGTCCAGCGCGTCGCGGTTGCCCGGCAGCGCCAGGTCGCCGAACAGCGCGGTGTCCCCCACGTGGTAGATCGTCTTGCCGCCGAAGTTGATGACCAGGCCGGCCGGCGTGTGGACCGTGCCGTTCGGCGACGTCCCGGTGTGCCAGGCGGGGACGAGCCGCACCCAGCCCCAGTCGAAGTCGACCGTGCCGCCGAGATTCGGGTCGCGCACGTCATGGTCGTCGCCGAGGATCCCGGAGATCTCCCCCGCGAGCTCGACGATCGCCAGCACCGGGGCGCCGGTGCGCCGGGCGATGTCGATGGTGTCGCCGTAGTGGTCGCTGTGGCCGTGGGTGAGCAGGATGGCGTCGGCCTGGACCTCGTCGGCGGTGGCGGCGGCCTTCGGGTTCCCCGTGAGGAACGGGTCGACGAGCAGCGTCGTGCCGTCGGCGGTCAGCTCGAAGGCCGAGTGGCCCAGGTAGCGGATCTGCATGCGGTCAGTCTCCTGCGGGTCGATGGGGGTCGGACGGGTCTGCCAGCTCGCGCGCCAGCTCGAAGCCGACGGTGACGCCGACCAGCATCGCCAGCCGCGACTCCTCGGCGAGGAGGATCCGCATGGCGCGGTCGCGCTCGACGATGTCATCGGCCTCCACGGCCTTGCGGACCTCGGCTTCGTAGGCCTCGCCGAAGTAGCCGCCCTGGTGCAGCGCCTCGTTGAGCACGCGCTGCAGCGACGGGGCCGCGTGGGTGACGACCTCCTGCGCGTGGTCGAGCGCGCCGGGCTCCGTCAGTGCGTCGACGGCGGCGTCGACCTGCTCGGCGGTGTAGGTCGGGCGGTCGGGCACGAGGCAGAGCCTAGTGCCCGCGAGGACCGCATTGGTGACTACCTTTCGAGCATCCGCTCGAGCAGGACGTCCGGCAGGTCGCGCTCGGCCTGCTCGGCCCCGAAGGGCGTCCGGAACAGCGCGAGCAGCACCCCGTCGGTGCGGACGAGCACCTCCGCGCGGCCCGCCTGCTTCAGGGCCTTCGCGCCGTCCTCGTCGGTCCGGCGCGCGACGTTCCAGGACGTCGGCTCGAAGACGGCCCGGACGCCGAACTCGTGCTCCAGGCGGTGGCGCGCGACCTCGAACTGCAGCGGTCCGACGCCGCCGAGCACCGGCGTCGGATCTGCCACGGCGTCGCGGCGCAGGAGGTGCACGACGCCCTCCTCCGCCAGCTCGCCCAGACCCCGGTGGAACTGCTTGTGCTTCGTCGCGTCGCGGTTGCGGGCGGTGACGAAGTGCTCGGGCGCCAGCACGGGGATGGGCGGGAACGTCACGGCTGCGCCTTCGTGCAGCGTGTCCCCGACCCGCAGGTCGCCCGCGTTGACGACGCCGATGACGTCGCCGGGATAGGCCTCGTCGACGACCGCGCGCTCCTGGCCGAACGCCTCGAACGCGTGCGCCATGGTGAAGCCCTTGCCGGTCCGGGCGTTCGTCGTCTTCATGCCGCGGTCGAACCGCCCGGAGCACACGCGCAGGAACGCGGTGCGGTCGCGGTGGCGCGGGTCCAGGTTCGCCTGGACCTTGAACACCTGCGCGGAGAACGCGTCCTCCAGCGCGCGCGGCTCGCCGTCCTGGCCCAGCCGGGGCCGCGGGGCGGGCGCGTCGCGCAGCAGCGCGTCGAGCAGCATCTCGACGCCGAAGTTCCAGACCGCCGAGCCGAAGAACACGGGCGTCGCGCGGCCTGCGGCGAAGTCGTCGGGGTCGAGGTGCGGCTGCACGGCGGTGGCGAGGTCGAGCTCCTCACGCGCCTGCGGCCACGCGTCGGGCTCGCGGGCGGCCGCGGCCTCGGCGTCCATGACCTCGTCGTCGGCGCGGGTCGCCCCGCGCACCGACCGCGTCAGGCGGTGGAACTGCCCGCTGCGCCGGTCGATGACGCCGCGGAAGTCGCCGGGGATGCCCACCGGCCACGTGGCGGGCACCGGCGTCAGCCCGAGCACCGATTCGATGTGGTCGAGCATCTCCAGCGGCTCCATGCCGGGCCGGTCGTACTTGTTGACGAACGTGATGAGCGGGATCCCTCGCGCGCGGGCGACCTCGAACAGCCGCAGCGTCTGCGCCTCGGCGCCCTTCGCCGCGTCGAGCAGCATCACGGCGCTGTCGGCCGCGGCGAGGACGCGCAGCGTGTCCTCGGAGAAGTCGTGGTGGCCCGGGGTGTCGAGCAGGTTGAAGACGACGTCCTCGTAGGTGAAGCGCAGCACGGTCGAGCTGACGGAGATCCCGCGCTCGCGCTCCATCTCCATCCAGTCCGACGCGGTCGTGCGCCGGCCCTTGCGCCCGTGGACCGCACCCGCCTCCTCGACCGCGCCGCCGTAGAGCAGCAGCTTCTCGGTCAGCGTCGTCTTGCCCGCATCCGGGTGGGAGATGATCGCGAACGTGCGGCGGCGAGCGGCCTCGCCGGTGATCGGCGAAGCCGTCATGCAGATCAGGCTAGCCAGCCGCACGCCCCGCCCCTCGGCCCTACAGTGGAGGTGACGGTCGATTCTGCCGACCGGCGGCCATGGCCCTTCCCCGCTACACCCGCACCGCCGCGTGACCGCCGTCGACCTCGTCGTGTGGGGCATCGTCCTGCACCTGGTCGTCGACTGGCTGTTGCAGAACGAGTGGATGGCGACGCACAAGACGTCGCTGCGCCATCCGGCCGGCTACATCCACGCGGGCCTGCACGGCCTGGCCATGCTCATCATCTTCCCGCCGCTCGCCGCCCTGTCCCTCGCCGTCGCCCATCTGCTCATCGACACGCGCAAGCCCCTGACGTGGTGGGCAAAGGTCATGTCGCAGACGACCGAGGGACCCATCGGCACGGCCGTCCACATCTGGCGCGACCAGACGCTGCACATCGCGACCATCGCGATCGCCGCGCTCCTCGTCGCATGACTTCCCCCCACCACCCACAGGAGGTTGCGTGACCGCAACCCTTCGCGTCCTGCCGCTCGGCGGCCTGGGCGAAATCGGCAAGAACATGACCGTCGTCGAGTACGACGGCCGCATCGTCCTCATCGACGCCGGCGTCCGCTTCCCCACCGCGGAGATGCACGGCGTCGACCTCGTGCTCCCCGACTTCGGCTACCTGCTCGACCGCCGCGACGCCATCGACGCGATCGTCATCACCCACGGCCACGAGGATCACCTCGGCGCGCTGCCGTGGGTCCTGCGCGAGCTCGGCGCTGAGAACGTGCCCGTCGTCTACGGCCGCCGGCTCACCGCCGCGATGGCCCGGTCCAAGCTCGAGGAGCACAAGATCAAGACGAAGGTCACCCAGCTCGAGCCCGGCGAGGTCGTGCGAGCCGGGCCGTTCGAGCTGGAGTTCGTCCACATGACGCACTCGATCCCCGACGCCGCCGGCGTGGTCGTCACGACGAAGCTGGGCAGCGCGTTCTTCACCGGCGACTATCGCTTCGACCAGACCCCGGTCGACGGGCGCCCCGCGGACTTCAGCCGCCTGACTCGCATGGGCGACGAGGGCCTGCTGCTGCTCTGCGGCGATTCGACGAACGCCGACCGGCCCGGGTTCGCGCCGTCGGAGTCCGACGTCGGCCCGAAGCTCCACGACGTGTTCGCAGGCTGCGAGGGCCGGATCATCATCACGAGCTTCGCGTCGAACATCCATCGCGTGCAGCAGGTCATCGACGCCGCGGACAAGCTCAACCGCCGCGTCGCGCTGATCGGCCGCTCGATGGTCAAGAACGTCCGCATCGGACGCGACCTGGGCCACATCAGGGTCCCCGACGGGATGCTCGTCGAGCAGCGCGACGTCGAGAAGGTCCCCGACGACGAGCTGGTCATCATCACGACCGGGTCGCAGGGCGAGCCGCTCGCGGCGCTGCGGCGCATGGCCTACCACGAGCACCGCCAGGTGCGGCTGCACGCGGGCGACACGATCGTCTTCAGCGCCACGCCCATCCCCGGCAACGAGCGCGCGATCAACGACACGATCGACCGGCTGTTCCGCATCGGGTGCGACGTCGTCACCGCGAAGGACGCCCCGATCCACGCGTCGGGCCACGGCTACCGCGAGGAGATCAAGCTCATGCTCAACCTCACGCGGCCGACGTACCTCATGCCGATGCACGGCGACCACAAGCGGCTGCGGCTGCACGCCGAGCTGGGCCACGCGGTCGGGATGCCCGAGGAGAACACGTTCCGCGGCGACAACGGCCTCCCGCTGGACATCACCGCCAAGGGCGCGCAGTTCGGCGAGCGCGAGCAGGCCGGGATGGTCTTCGTCGACGGCATCGACCTCGGCGAGCCCAACGACTCGACGATGCGCGACCGCCGGGCGATCTCCGCCGACGGCATCATGTTCGTCGTCGCGACGGTCTCCGCCGACGAGGGCGACAC
>SYBY01000520.1 GCA_005788585.1 Actinomycetota bacterium
CCGCGGGCGCCGACCTCGCCCGTCGCGCCCGGGAGCTCGAGCACCTCGCCGCCCTGCTCGCCGCCCACGACCCGGAGCGAACCGTCGCCCGCGGGTACGCCCTCGTGCGCGACGGCGACGGCGGGCTCGTCACCAGCGCCGAGCAGGCGGCCGCGGCGCAGTCGCTGACCCTGCGCTTCGCCGACGGCGAGGCCGGCGCCCGACCCGACGGGTCGATCGTCCCGCGCTGCGATGATGGCTGACATGGAGCAGCCCGAGCGCACCTACGAGACCGCCACCGCCCGGCTCGCCGCGATCATCGAGCGCCTCGACTCCGGCCAGGCCGGTCTGCGCGAGACCCTCGACCTCGTCCGCGAAGGGCGCACGCTGGTCGAGTACTGCGCCGGCGAGCTCGACGCCGTGGGCCGCGGGCTGGAGGAACTGCGCCTCGACGACCTGGTCGCGCGCCTGGAAGCCGGAGAGGTGGCAGCACGCCCATGAGCACCTGGGAGAAGGTCGCGGACCTGGCCCTCGAGATCGAGCGCGCCGAACTCGAGCCGCGCGAGCAGGACGTCTCCAGCGACTTCACGCGCAAGAGCACGATCATCCACCTCGTCGGCGCAGGCGAGGAGGGACTCGGCGAAGACGTCGTCTACCAGGCCGACGAGCACGAGGCGGCCTGGGCCGCGGGCCCGCCCGACCTCGCCGGGACCTGGACGCTGCGGAGCTTCAGCGAGCACCTGGGCGGCCTCGACCTGTTCGGCGGACAGGAGCCGGAGACGCCTGTCAGCCGCAACTACCGGCGCTGGGCCTACGAGTCGGCCGCGCTCGACCTCGCGCTGCGCCAGGCCGGCACGTCCCTGCACGCCCGGCTCGGCATCGAGCCGCGCCCGATCACGTACGTCGTGTCGCTGCGCCTCGGCACGCCGTCCACGATCGACCCGGTCACCCGCCGCCTCGCCCACTACCCCGACCTGCGCTTCAAGCTCGACCCGACCGCCGACTGGGACGACGAGCTGTGCGCCGCCCTCGCCGAGACCGGCTCGGTCGACAGCGTCGACCTGAAGGGCCAGTACAGCGGCACGATCGTCGACAATCCGGCCGACCCGAGGCTGTACCAGCTCGTCGTCGACTACTTCCCCGACGCGTGGATCGAGGACCCGAAGCTCACCGACGAGACCGACGCGATCCTGCGCCCCCACCGCGACCGGATCACGTGGGACGCCCCGATCCACAGCATCGCCGACGTCGAGGCGCTGCCGTTCCCGCCCAAGACGGTGAACGTCAAGCCCTCGCGGTTCGGGGCCATCAGCGCGCTGTTCGACGCCTACGACTGGCTCGCCGAGCGGGGCATCGGCGCGTACGGCGGCGGGCAGTTCGAGCTGGGCGTCGGCCGCGGTCAGATCCAGCTCCTCGCCGCGCTCTTCCATCCCGACGGCCCGAACGACACGTCCCCCACGGGCTTCCACGAACCGGACCCGCCGCCGGGGATCGAGCCGAGCCCGATGGCCCCGAAGGCCGCACCGCTCGGGTTCCGCCGCGAGTCCTGACCTACCAGACCTCGCCGCCGGCGAGCGGCAACGGACCGAGGACGTCGACGAACGGGCGCTGGGGCGTGCGCGTCTTCGTCGGCCCGCGCACCGTCGGCGAGAACTCGACGAGGACCGGCCCGCCGCCGACCGGCACATCGATGCGGTTCGTGTTCGTCCGCACGTGCACCGGCGAGACACCATCGACCGGCCGGTAGGCGCGCGCGACCGCGAACGTCTGGTCGGCCTCGACGCCGACCGTCTGCGGCGCGACGAGCAGCTCCGTACGGCTCCACGGCTCCCAGACCGGGACCGCGCGCCACAGCGCCACGACGAACCGGCCGTCGGACTTGGCCAGGACGAGCGACCGCAGGCCCTCGTCGGCTCCGCTCAGCGTGACGTCGAGCTCGGCCCCCGTGGGAGACGTCCCGCGGTCGCGCATCAGCCGCAGCAGGTTGCGCACCGCGTGCGCCGAGGGCTTGGGCGCGAACTGGTGGTCGAAGAGCCCGAAGTTCGCCTCCTGGTTCAGGCCGGCGGGGTCGGGGTGCTGGTCGAGCAGCTCGTAGATGAACGTGCGCTGCAGCCCGAGCGCCGCGTGCTGGAGCAGCGTGCGCGCCGTGTACGTCGCGGCGGCGCTCTGCGCCGTCGGCGGCTGGCGTCCGAACTGGGCGAACGCATCGTGGTAGCCGGTCTCCGTGACCCAGAGCGGGCGACGCCCCGTCGTGGTCCTGACGAGGTCCAAGCCACCGTCAGCGAGGACGAACGCGCCGGGCAGCTCCTGTTCCTCGGGCATCCGCGCGCCCGTGTAGGCGTGGATGTTCCCGATGTCCATGGCGCGGCTGAGGTCCCCGAGAGCCTCGTAGTTGCCCTCGCGACCGAGGCTCGGGCCGAGCACCCTGACGCGGCGCCGGCTGAGCACCGGGTCGCGCTTCGTCGCCGCGTAGAGCGCCTGCTGCATCGCGGTGAGGTTGGCGACCCAGTTCGCGCCGCCGTTGAGATCCCACTCGTTGGGTCCCTCGACGGCCACGACCCCGCGCAGGCCGCGGATGATGCCCAGCCGGTCGGAGAGCGAGCCGAGCGAGTCGTCCGTCGGTCCTCCGGCGATCAGCGTCATGCGCATGCCGGCCCGGTGCAGCGCCACGAGCCTGCGCCGCTGCTCGGCCCGCCACCACGCCGTGCTCGACGGGACCGGCCGTCGCACCTGGTCGCGGACGTGCCGCACGCCCAGCCACTTCAAGGCGCCCACGGTGCGTCCGTGGTTCTCGTACGCGGTGTCGAGGTACATGACGTGGACGTTCACGCCGACCGAATCGGTGAAGGCATCCGCGGGCACGGCCGTGGCCGCCGCCGCGGTCCCTCCTCCGGTCGCCATCCCGGCCGCGATGGCCGCAGCCGCCAGCGTCCCCGCTCCCCGTCGCATCACCTCACAGGGTACGGAACCCGGGTGCGCCGCCCCTACGGCCTGACACGAAACGGCGCGGCTCCCTACCCTTCCCGGCCGAACTGTCTGACCAGCCAGTTGATCTAGGGAGACACCGTGGCAGAAACACTCGCGATCGCCGGCAGCGGCACGATCGCGGCCGGACTGGCCG
>SYBY01000087.1 GCA_005788585.1 Actinomycetota bacterium
CCGCGAGGCCCTGAAGATCCTCTACGACGCGCGGCCGGACATCATCCTGCTCGACGTCACGATGCCCGACCTCGACGGATGGCAGACGCTGGAGCGCGTCCGCGACCTCACCGACGTCCCCGTGGTGATGCTCACGGCCGCGAACGCGGAGCTCGAGAAGGTGCGTGGCCTGCAGGGCGGCGCCGACGACTACGTCACCAAACCCTTCGGCCGGCAGGAGCTGCTGGCCCGCATCAACGCCCTGCTGCGACGGGCCACGTCGCAGCGCCCGCCTGAGCGCGAGACCTACCAGGACGACCTGCTCGGCGTCGACGTCGCCAACGCGGAGGTCACCGTCCGCGGGACCAGCGTCCAGCTGACGCCGCTCGAGTTCCGGCTGCTGCTCGCGTTCGTGCGCCACACCGACCAGGTGCTGAGCCGCGACCAGCTGCTCGACCTCGTCTGGGGTGACAGCACGGCGGTCGCGCCTGATCAGGTCAAGCTCTACGTCGGGTATCTCCGGCGCAAGCTCGAGGGCGCGCTGCAGGACGGGGAGACGGTCCCGATCGAGACCGTGCGCGGGTTCGGGTACCGCTACCGGCCCGCGTAGGGCTACCGGCCGACTTCCAGGGCCCCGGGCTCGTCGAGGTCCAGCTCCGGGCGCGAGCGGTACGGCAGCGTGATGAGGAAGGTCGTGCCCTCCCGCGGGTCGCTGGCGACCTCGATGGTGCCGCTGTGCGCGTCGACGATCGCCTTGACGATCGTCAGGCCGAGGCCGACGCCTGGCACCGCACGCCGCGTGGCGTCCGAGGACCGGAAGAAGCGCTCGAACAGGCGGTCGAGGTCCTCGGGCGGGATGCCCATGCCGGTGTCGCGCACCTCGAGGATCGCGGCGTTGCCCTCGTCGGAGAGGGAGATCTCGACGTGGCCGCCGTCGGGCGAGAACTTCACGGCGTTGCCGATGAGGTTGTCGAGCATCTGCCCGAAGCGGTCGCGGTCGCCGGTGAGGGGCCGCGCCGGCTCGGCGGAGAGGACGAGCGACACGCCGTTGCCCTCGGCCCGGGGGCGGGCCGCCTCGACCGCCTCGGCGGCGACCTGGCCGAGGTCGACCTGCGTCTGTTCGAGCGACAGCTGGCCGGCCTCGACCTGGGCGACGAAGAGCAGGTCACCCACCAGACGCAGCAGCCGGCGCGCGTTGCGCTGCACGACCTCGAGGAAGCGCTGGGTGTCGGCGTCGAGGCCCTCGCCGTCGTCGAGGACGAGATCGAGGTAGCCGATGATCGAGGTCAGCGGAGTGCGCAGCTCGTGGCTGACCAGGGCGAAGAACTCGTCCTTCAGCCGCTCCGACTCCCGCTCGCCCGTGATGTCGCGCAGGACCACCACGCGCCCGAGCGGCGCGCCGGTTTCGTCGCGCATCGGGGTGCTGAAGCGCAGGAGCACACCGTCCCCGGCCGGGTTGGGTAGCTCGTCACGCAGCTCCCCGTCGGCGTGGAGGTCGGTGACGGGTTCGACACCTGCGGCGCGCAGCTCGCGCATCGGCTCGTTCTCGACGATGACGGTGCCGTCGGCGGCCAGCAGCGCCAGCGCGTCGGGGGTGGCGTCGAGGACGGCGGCATTGACGCGGGTGGCCTGCAGCGCGGCTGCCCGCAGCTCGCGGTGGGCGAGGGCCAGGGCGCCGAGCGCGGCGATCTTCTCGGCGGTGAGCAGTTGGCCCGCACCGTACCCGCGCTCGTCGGTGCTGACCAGGCGGGCGACCGCCAGGACGCGATCGCCGTCGCGCAGCGGCACGGCGACCTCGAAGACTGCGGGAACCGTGCCGTTCGGCCCGTCGATCACGTGGCCGAGGTCGTGCTCGCCCGTCGCGATCCGCCCGTCGCGCCAGGCGTGGCCCGCGGGTCCCTCGCCGAGGCGGATGGTGGGCAGGACCCCGGGGCTCAGGCCCTGGGCCGCCACGGCGGGGGCGGCGACGTCGCCGTCGCGCACGAGGTGCAGCGTGCCTGCCGGGGCGCGGACGGCGTCGAGCAGCAGCTCGAGGATGGTGCCCGGCAGCCGGTCGTCCGGGGTGGCGCCCGTCAGCCGGTCGGCGGCACGGTGCAGCACCTCGATGCGGTCACGGTGCAGGGCGGACTCGTACCGTGCCGCCTGCAGGTCGGCCTCGCGCTCGCCGAGGAGGATCTCCCGCGCGTGCACGTCCGCGCGGCGCCAGCCTCCAAGCGCCCAGGCGAGCGCGCCGATCCCGGCGATCGCGAGCGCGGCGACGGCGACGACCGCGATCAGCTCGCCTTCCATCGGGCCTCCAGGGTCGCGGGCTGCTCCGCCTCGGCGGCGCCGGGGGTGGGTGTCTCGGTGGCCCTGGGCTCGGCCGGTGCGCGGAGCACGGCCAGCGGGGTCAGGAAGAGGATCTTCACGTCGAGCCAGAGCGACCAGTTCTGGATGTACCAGTTGTCCCACTCGACGCGCTCGGCGAGCGATGTCTGCCCGCGCAGGCCATGGACCTGGGCCCAGCCGGTGATGCCGGACTTGACGAGGTGGCGGTCGTCGTAGCGGTTCAGCGCCTCGCCGAACATCTCGACGAACTCCGGCCGCTCGGGACGGGGCCCGACGAGGCTCATGTGTCCCATGAGCACGTTGAGCAGCTGCGGCAGCTCGTCGAGCGACGTGCGCCGGATGAATGCGCCGAAGGGCGTGCGCCGGTCGAGCCCCTCGACGCCTCCGGGGGCGACCCCGGCGCGAGCGACCTTCGCCTGGAAGACCTCGTCGGTCTCCTTGGGCGCCAGGCGCATGGAGCGGAACTTCAGGATGTCGAACTCCGTGCCGTCGCGGCCGATGCGCCGCTGGCGGAACAGGATCGGGCCGGGCGACGACGCGCGCGTCCCGAGTGCGAGCAGCGCGAAGACGGGGGTCAGCAGGACGACCAGGACGAGCGCGATGAGCCGGTCCGATGCGTGCTTGGCGGCGAACTGCCAGCCGTGCGGGTCGGTCTGGCGCAGCTCGATGAGCGGCAGGCCGCCGACGTGCTCGACCCACTGGCGGTCGTTGACGTTCTCGAAGAGACGGGGGACGACGGAGACCTCGATCCCGAGCCGCTGGCAGCGACGCAGCAGCGGCAGCACGACGGAGTCGGGCTCGCGGGTGAAGGCGAAGATCACGTGTTCGGCGCCGGTACCGACGACGATCTGGTCGAGCCGGTCGGGGGCGCCCAGCAGCGGGGGGAGGGTGTCGAACCGCCCGGACTGCGGCGGGTTGCCGTCGACGAAGCCGATCGGGATGAGGCCGAGCTCGGGTGTGTCGATCAGGCGCTCGGCGAGCTGCGCGCCGATCTCACCGGCGCCGACGATGATCGTGCGCTTCCCGCTGCGACCACGGCGGCGGGCATGGCGGCGCGAGGCCCACAGCAGCGAGCGTCCCGCGGTGAGCGCCATCGTCGCCGTGCACCACGCCCAGGTGACGGTGAGCACGTCGGCGCGGGCGGCGTCGGCGACGGCCGCGCCCGCGAGGGCGAGCAGCGCGGCGCCGCCGACCGAGGAGCAGACGAGGACGAGCTGGTCGCTCAGGGGCATGCGCGCCGGGCGGGCGCCGTACATCCCGCGGGCGCCCATGCGCAGGACGGTCACCGCCACGACGATCGCGAGCAGCCCGAGCGCGGTCGTCGACGGCGTGGCGGCGCCGGCGAGGCGGGCGGCGACGATCACCGCCGCGGCGAGCGCGACGGCGTCCGTGAGCACGCTCACCAGCGTCCACGCGGCGCCCTCGAACAGGTCGCCGGCCGGTCGGGCCGGCGGAAGGATGGTGCCCGCTCCCGCGCCGCCGAGCGGCAGCGATGTGGCGGGAGGCGCCTGAGGTACGTCGCCGCGGCGGGCGGAAGCGGACACCTCGGGAGGATCGAGCGGATCGGGGGGCAACCAGGTGGCC
>SYBY01000521.1 GCA_005788585.1 Actinomycetota bacterium
GCAGTGGTTCGACCTCTCCGAGCAGAAGATGGTCGACGCGATCAAGAAGCTGCCGAAGGCCTCGAAGACCGTGACGACGAAGCACGACGGCTTCCCGCGCCTGCCCGAGGGCGTGCCGCTGCAGGTCACCGTCAGCGTCGACCCGGACGAGGCGAAGATCACCGTCGACCTGAAGGACAACCCCGACTGCGTGCCGGCGGGCATCAACCTCTCCGAGGGCTGCGCGAACTCGTCGGCCATGATCGGCGTCTTCAACTCGCTCGGCCCCGACGTGCCGGCGAACGCGGGCAGCTTCCGCCGCCTCGACGTGCAGCTGCGCGAAGGCTGCTGCGTCGGCATCCCGACCCACCCGTACTCCGTCTCGGCGGCGACGACGAACCTCCAGGACCGCGTCTGCAACATCACCCAGCACGCGATGGCCGAGATGCAGGACGGCGTCGGCATGGCCGAGTACGGCTACGGCGTCCCGCCCTCGGGCTCGGTCATCAGTGGCCACGACCCGCGGACCGGCGAGCCGTTCATCAACCAGATCCAGCTTGCCGTCACCCTCGGTCCGGGCGGCCCCAACGCCGACGGCTGGGTCACCGCCTACACGGCCGGCGGCGCGGGCATGATGTACAAGGACTCGATCGAGATCGACGAGATCAAGCACCCCTTCCGGGTGACCGAGCAGCGGCTGCTGACGGACACCGCGGGAGACGGGCGCTTTCGCGGCTCGCCCGGCGCGCTCGTCCGGATGGAGGCGGTCGGCACGCCGATCACGTTCATGACGAACTCCGACGGGATCGAGGACACCGCGCGCGGCGTGCGCGGCGGCACCGACGGCGCCATCCCCGCGCAGTGGATCGAGAGGGCCGACGGCGAGATCGTCGAGATCGACGCCTTCCACCGTCTCGCCATCCAGGACGGCGAGACCATGGTGTCGATCTGCGGCGGCGGCGCCGGCTACGGCCCGCCCTACGAGCGCGACCTCGCGCTCGTGCGCCGCGACACGCTCGACGGCTGGATCTCCCGCGAGCGCGCCGCGGAGGTCTACGGCGTGATCTTCGAGGGCGAGGAGCTGGGCGAAGGCGTCATCGACGAGGCGGCCACCGCCGCGAAGCGCGCCGAGCTCGCCTCGGCCTGATCCATCGAACAGGAGCACATCGCATCATGGGCATCGAGAGGCACAAGTCCGACATGCCGTTCGCCACGATCTCGCAGATCACGGCGGCCAGCGGTCCCGGGAAGTACGCGTACATCCAGGGCCAGCTGGCGCTCGACAGCGACTGGAAGGTCATGGCCGACGCGTCGTACGCCGAGCAGACGCGCGTCTGCTTCGAGCACATCGCCGACGCGCTGAGCAAGGTCGGCGGGACGCTGGCGAACATCCTGAAGCTCACCGTGTTCGTCCTCGACATGGAGCAGTTCCCCGAGGTCAACAAGGTGCGCGCCGAGCTGTTCGGCGACGACCTGCCGGTGTCGACCGCCGTCGAGATCTCCGCGCTCTACGGCGGGGCGTCGGTCGAGATCGAGGGGATCGCGTTCATCCCCGAGTAGGCCGGCCGAGCCGGGCCCGGATGTCCCGCGGGTCCGGCACGTCCTCCACCGCCTGCCGGCGTTCGAACGCCTCGGCGACGAGCGACCCGGTGCGGCGGCAGTGGTCGGTCATCCAGCGGCGCGCGGCGACCGGGTCGCGCCGCTCGATGGCGGCACGGATCCGGGCGCGCTGGGCGAGGCTCTCGTCGAGCAGGCTCGGCTCCTCGGCCAGCGCGGCCCACACGAGGTTGCGGGGGAACGCGTCGCGCAGCTCGGCCGCCATGCGCTGCAGGCGCTCGACGCCGCACGCGTCGAGCATCGCGTCGCGGAACTCCAGGTCGGCGGCGTCCCACGGTCCGCTGCGCACGGCGCCGACGCCCTCGGCGGCGACGAAGGCGCGCAGCTCGTCGAGGCCGGCGCGCAGCGCGGCCTCGGCAGCCCGCAGCCGGCGCAGCTGCTCGTCGGTGATCCGCGTGGCCGCCAGCTCGGCGGCGAGCCCTTCGAGCTCCCCGCGGATCGTGTAGGTCTCGCGCAGGTCGACGGCCGTCGGGCCGCGCACGAGCGCGCCGCGGTGCGGGAAGACGTCGACGATCCGGTCGGCCTGCAGCTTGCGCAGCGCCTCGCGGACCGGGGTGCGGCTCACACCGAACGTGTTCGCCAGCGCCTCCTGCCGCAGCCACGTCCCGATCGGGATGTCGCCCGAGCGGATCTGCGCGTGGATGCGCGCCGCCAGGTCGTCGACCAGGCCGGGGTCGGAGACGGCCCGGCGGGGTCTCGGCTCGGATGCAGCGCCGCTCATCGGAGAAGGTCAACACGCGAGAGGGAGCCGCAGGCGAGCTCTCGCAATGGCATCCGAGGCCTCTGGCCGAGTGATGGCACGCTCACTGGGCGGCTGCCGCGAACTGCCCGCCGGCCTCGTCGACGTCTGCCATCGCCGCCTCGAGCTGCTCGAGGACGGCCAGCCGGACGGCGTTGACCTCGGGGCTCAGCAGCGCCTCGGCGTCGCGCGGGCGGGGGAGGTCCAGGCGGGCCTCGTGCACGACCTTGCCGTTGACGACCACGAGGATGCGGCTGGCCAGCGCGAGCGCCTCGTCGAGGTCGTGGGTCACGAAGAAGATGGTGTTGTTCGCACGCGACCACAGTTCGATGAGGACCTGGTGGAGCACCGCGCGGCGCGCGAAGTCCAGGCCGACGAACGGCTCGTCCATGAGCAGGACGTCCGGCTCGTTGGCGAACACCGCGGCGATCGCTGCACGTCGGCGCATACCGCCCGAGAGCTGCTTCGGCCACGCCTTTGCGAAGCGGGTGAGGCCGACGATGTCGAGGTACCGGGCGACGATCTCCTCGCGCTCGGCCTTCGGCACGCCGCGGGACTTCAAGCCGTAGCCGACGTTGTCGGCCACCCGCTTCCACAGGAACAGCGTGTCGCGCTGGAAGATGACGCCTCGGTCGGGGCCCGGGCCGGTGACCCGGTCGCCGTGCGTGAGCACCTCGCCGCCGGTCGGCTCGATGAAGCCCGCGATGAGGTTCATGAGCGTCGACTTGCCGTGGCCGGACGGGCCGAGCACGCAGACGAACTCGCCCGGCTCGACGGTGAGCGTCAGGTCGTTGACGGCGGTGAGCTTCTCGCCGGACGCGAGCGTGAAGGTCTTGGTCACGCCGCGCAGCTCGACGGCAGGGTAGAGGCGGTGGTGGGGGTCCGCCTGGGCTTCCGGGGTCATGGCGTGCTCCGAACTGTTTTGGATCCAAACACCGCCTACGATTTCAGCAGGTGGCGCGCGGCCCGGCGTTCGACCCGCGGTCCCAACCGGGCGGGCGGCGTTGGACCGGCCGTCGGTCCCCGCGCGCGCATGTATCCGCTGGCCGGGCGGAATCGACAGCTTGTCGGAAACCTGTGGCGATGTCCCGACCGCGGGTCCAGTCCGGGGTGAGAGGTCGCATGGCTAAATGCAGGCAGGACGAAAAGTTGGATCCGATTCCGTCCAACTGGTCGCCGTTTCGACTGCACCCCTTCGCTGGAGACCACCCATGGCCACCGACCGCCCGCTCCGCCTCGCCTTCGACACCGGGGGCACGTTCACCGACCTCACCATCGACGGGCTCGGTCTCTACAAGTCCTCGACGACGCCGGACGACCCCGTGGTCGGCGTCCTGAACGTCTGCGACGTGGCGGCCGCCGACCTCGGCCTCACGCGGCGCGAGCTGCTCGAGCGGGCGTCGCAGGTCGTCTACGGCACGACCCGCGCGACGAACGCGGTCATCAACGCGACCACCGCGAAGACCGCCATGCTCCTGACGGCCGGCCACCCGGACATCCTGCTCTGGCGCGAGGGCGGGCGCATCGGCACGTTCGACTTCACGGTCCAGTACCCCGACCCGTACATCCCGCGCCGGTTCACCTACGAGATCGAGGAGCGCGTCGGCGCGGCGGGCGAGGTCGTCACCGCGCTGAACGAGGCCAAGACGATCGAGACCCTGCAGGAGCTCAAGGAGACCGGGATCGAATCGGTCGCGGTGTGCTTCCTGTGGTCGATCCTCAACCCCGCGCACGAGCTGCGGGTCGGCGAGCTCATCGAGGAGTACCTGCCGGGTGTGCCGTACACCCTCAGCCACGTCCTGAACCCGAGCATCCGCGAGTACCGGCGCGCGTCGGCCGCGGCGATCGACGCCTCGCTGAAGCCGCTCATGGGAACGTTCCTGCACCGCCTGTCCGAGCGCTTCGCCGAGGAGGGGTTCACCGGCCGCGTGCTCGTCATGACCTCCGCCGGCGGCGTGCTGGACAACAACTCGGTGGCCGAGGCCCCCATCCACACCCTGGCCTCAGGGCCCGCCGCGGCGCCGGTCGCGGGCCGCCGCTTCCTCGGCCTGGACGAGCTCGGCGACACCGCGATCGTCACCGATGCCGGGGGCACGAGCTTCGACGTGTCGCTCGTCCGCCGCGGGCAGATTCCGTGGACGCGCGAGACGAAGATCGGCCGCAGCTACTACGGGCCGATGACCGGCTTCCCGAGCGTCGACGTCAAGTCCGTCGGCGCGGGTGGCGGGTCGATCGCCTGGCTCGACGGCGGGATCCTGCGCGTCGGCCCGCAGAGCGCGGGCGCCGTCCCGGGGCCCGCGTGCTACGGCGCGGGCGGGACGAGCGCCACCGTGACCGACGCCTGCGTGGCGCTCGGCTACCTCGAGCCCAGCCGCTTCCTCAACGGCGCGATGCCGCTGCACGCCGACCTGTCCCGCGAGGCGATCGAGCGTGAGATCGCCGGCCCGCTCGGCATGGGCGTCGAAGAGGCCGCCGCGGCGATCCTCGAGGTGGCCACCGAGCGGATGATCAACGCGATCGAGGACATCGCGATCAGCCAGGGCGTCGACCCGCGCGACGCGGTGATGATCTCCGGCGGCGGCTCGGGCGGCTTCTACGCCTGCGCCATCGCCCGGCGCCTGGGCTGCGAGCGGGTCATCGTCCCGGAGGCGGCCGCGGCGCTCAGCGCGGTCGGCGCGTTCATCAGCGACCTGGTCGCCGACTTCGCGGTGACGCTGCCCACGAGCACGGACCGCTTCCCGAACGACGAGGTCAACCGCGTGCTCTCCGAGCTGGGGCGCACGTGCGAGGACTTCATCGCAGGCCCCGGGTCGGACAGCGTCGAGCAGACGGTCTCCTACTCGGTCGAGGCGCGCTACCCGCAGCAGATCTGGGACCTCGAGGTGCCGCTCGGGCGCTCCGAGTTCACCGACGACGAGCACATCGAGGAGCTGCGCCAGTCCTTCCACCGGGTCCACAACGAGGTGCTCGGCATCCATGACGAGGGCTCCGCGGTCGAGACCATGACGTGGCGCGCGAAGGTGCGCTGCGAGCTCGGCACGGACCTCTCGGGCGCGACCGCGCTGATGGCCGCGCCGCCCGAGGAGACCGAGACCCGCGAGGTGTTCTTCGCCGGCTCCGGGTTCGTCGACGCGACGATCCGCACCATGGCGTCGATCCGCACGGACGAGACGATCCCCGGCCCCGCGATCATCGAGGGCCCGGCGACGACGGTCGTCATCGAACCCCAGGCCACCGCCAAGCGGCTGGAGTCCGGGTCCCTGGTCATCTACCCGGCGGGGGCGAGCTGATGGGCGTGCCGCAGACCCGCCGGCGCCACCTCGCGCCCGCGCTCGACCCGGTCCAGATGGCCGTCGTGCAGTCCCGGCTCGACGGGACCGTGCGGGCCATGATCCACACGCTGCTGCGCTCCGCGCGCTCGGGGATCCTCGGCGTCGCCAAGGACTTCTCGTGCTGCATCCTCAGCGCCGACGACGAGGTCGTCGCGTCGGCGGGCAGCATCCCCATCCACGTCATGCAGGGCCCGGACATGATGGCCCGCTGGATGAAGCGCTTCCATCCCGACCTGGAGCGCGGCGACGCGTTCCTGCACAACAGCCCCTACCACGGCAACACGCACGCGGCGGACTGGTCGATCCTCGTGCCGGTCATCGACTACGAGGGCGTCCACCGCTTCACCGTCCTGGCGAAGGCCCACCAGGGCGACTGCGGCAACGGCGAGCCGACGACGTACGCGATCAACGCGCGCGACGTCTACGAGGAGGGCGCGCTGATCTGGCCCTGCGTCAAGGCGCAGGAGCAGTACCGCGACAACGAGGACCTCATCCGCACCTGCCAGATGCGTATCCGCGTGCCCGAGCAGTGGTGGGGCGACTACCTGGCACTCGTCGGGTCGGCACGGATCGGCGAGCGTCGCCTGCTCGAGCTGCTCGACGACCTCGGGGCCGACACGCTGGCGGCCTACGGGCAGCAGCTGTTCGACGAGAGCGAGCAGCGCATGATCGAGGCGATCCGCCGCCTGCCGCAGGCGCGGCGTACGGCGGTGTCCGTCCACGACCCGTTCCCGCGCCTGCCCGACGGCGTGCCGGTGCGGGTCACCGTCGATGTCGATCCTGACGACGCGCGCATCACGGTCGACCTGCGCGACAACCCGGACTGCCTGCCGGTCGGGATCAACCTGTCCGAGGCGGCGTCCCGGACCGCGGCGATGATCGGCGTCTTCAACAGCATCGGCAACGTCGAGCCGATCGGCCAGGAGCTGAAGGTCAACGCCGGGAGCTTCCGGCGGGTCAACGTGCTCGTGCGCGAGAACTGCTGCGTCGGGATCCCGCGCCACCCGCACTCCGTGTCGGCCGCGACGACGAACCTCCAGGACCGCGTCTCCAACGCGACGATGCGCTGCTTCAGCGACATGATCGACGGCATCGGCCTCGGCGAGTTCGGGGCGCCGGTCCCGCCGTCGGGCGCGGTCATCAGCGGCACCGACCCGCGGACCGGCAAGCCGTTCATCAACCAGCTGCAGCTCGCCGCGGCGGGCGGGCCGGGCGGCCCGGCGACCGACGGCTGGCTGACCGCCTACTCCACGGGTGCGGCGGGCATGATGTACAAGGACTCCGTCGAGATCGACGAGGTCAAGCACCCGATCCGTGTCCTCGAGCAGCGGATCCTGCCGGACACCGCAGGCGACGGCCGGCACCGCGGTGCGCCGTCGGCGCTGGTGCGCATCGAGGCCGTCAACGCCGCCGTCGAGTTCATGATCAACTCGGACGGAACGGTCAACCACCCCCGCGGCGTGCGGGGCGGGAACGACGGGATGCCCGCCGACCAGTGGGTGCAGCAGGCCGGAGGCGGCCTGCGCAGCGTGGGCGCGTTCCACCGGGAGACGATCTCCCCGGGCGACGTCATGGTGTCGGTCTCCTCCAGCGGCGGCGGCTACGGGCCGCCGTGGGAGCGGGCGATCGCCGATGTGGTCCGCGACGTGCAGGAGGGCTGGCTGACCCGGGACCGCGCCGCCGAGGTCTACGGCGTCGTGCTCAACGAGCACTGCCGCGTCGACCAGGTCGCCACCCAGCGGCTG
This sequence comes from Actinomycetota bacterium, assembly GCA_005788585.1. The sequence continues at coordinate 7,413 of SYBY01000521.1, forward strand.
CGGCGCGAGATCGCGGAATGGGGATTCCCGCCGGGCTCGCCCCAGCCCCTGTGACCCCGCAGGCCGGGCGCCCCGCGTGGGCGCTCGTCTGCGCCTCGCTGGGCTTCGGCCTGGTCGTGATGCACACGACGGCGGTGAACATCGCGCTGCCGGACATCCAGGCCGCGCTGGGCGGCGAGGTCGCGGCGCTGCAGTGGTGCGTGAACGCGTACGCGCTGGCGCTCGCGACGCTGCTGCTCCCCTTCGGCGCGCTGGCCGACCGGTTCGGCGCGCGCCGCATGTTCCTGCTGGGGATGGGGACGTTCGCGGCCGCGTCGCTGGTGTGCTCGACGGCGCCGGGCATCGCGGTGCTGATCGCCGGGCAGGCGACCGCCGGGGTGGGCGCGGCGATGGTGGCCCCGACGGCACTGGCGCTGGTCCGCGAGGCGTACCCCGACCCGGGCGGACGGGTGCGCGCGATCGGCAAGCTGTCGCTGGGCCTGGCGGCGGGCTTCGGACTGGGCCCGGTGATCGGGGGCGCGCTCGTCGACCTCGTGTCGTGGCGCGCCGTGTTCCTCATCGACGTGCCGGTGGCGGCCGGGCTGTCGCTGTGCGCGCTGCTGCTCGTCGCCCCCAGCGCACCCCGGCCCGGCCGGGCGCCCGACCCGGCCGGTGTGGCCCTCGGCGCGCTGGCCGTCGGCGGGCTGGCGTTCACGCTGACGGAGGCCGGTCAGGCGGGCTGGCTGTCCGCGGTGGTCCTCGCCGGAGCCGGCGTGAGCGTCGTGACGATGGCGGGCTTCGCGTGGTGGGAGCGCCGCAGCCCGGCACCGCTGTTGCCGCCGCGGCTGCGCGCGGTGGCCACCGTGCGCTGGGCGGCCGGGATCGGGCTGGTGTTCAACGTCATGGTCTACGGCGAGATCTTCGTCCTGTCGCTGGCCTTCCAGCAGGCGCAGGGGCTGACCCCACTCGAGGCCGGGCTGCTGTTCATCCCGCAGCCGATCGGCACGATCCTCATCGCGGTGACGACCGGCCGCTGGGTGGCGCGGTCCGGCCCGCGTCCCGCGCTGCTGGCCGGGCTGGCGCTGAGCGCCGTCGCCGCGCTGATCCTGCTCGGCTTCGACGCCGGGCCGTTTCCGCTGGCGGTGATCGTCGCCCTGCTGCTCACGGGGATCGGCGGCGGGCTCGTCGTGCCGTCGCTGCACGCGATGATCGCGGTGGACGCGCCCGCCGACCTCGTCGGGATCGCGGCCGCCGCGCTGAACGCCAGCCGCCAGGTCGGCGGCGTGCTCGGAGTGGCGGTGATGGGGTCGCTCGTGGCGGCGGCTGGCCTGACGAACGGGGCGCGCGCGGCGTTCGCGGTGGCGGCGCTCACGCAGATCGGCGCGCTGCTGTTCGTCGCGCTGCGGGTGCCCGGCGGCCCGGCGCGCCGCCCTCGCCCACCTCGCGCCGAACGGCAGATCGACGTCGCCCTAGCCACGGCGATCTGCCGGGCATCTCAGGGGTGACCACGCGCGTCGTCGGGTAGCTGCGCGCCAACACCCGACTACGAGGAGACACGCATGGCCACGCTCACACAGCTCGACGAGAAGCTCGCCGAGGTCCTGGGACTCGCCCAGGCGGCCCGGAAGGCCACCGACAAGGTGGGCATGCTCGCCAAGGACGAGGAGGAGTCAGAGCTCGTCACGCTCATGCAGCAGATGGGCGACGAGGCGGCCGAACTGGAGCGCCGCTGCACCGAGGTCGCCGGCACCCGCGACGGCAAGAAGACGGCGATCGAGGACAAGGCCCGCGAGACCAAGTCCGAGATCACCGATTTCATGACGACGTACCTGGAGGACGGCGACGCCCTGGATGGCCTGGAGTTCCTCTCCATGTCGGAGGCCGGAGAGCTCGCGCACTGGAAGATCGTCGAGAAGCTCAACGACAAGGCGGGTGACCCCGACATCGGCCGGCTGGTCGAGTTCGCCGTGCCCGTCCAGCAGCAGCACGTCGCGTCGGTTGCCGACCAGGCGCTCGAGCTCGCCGCCGACGAGGACCCGGACGAGGAGTCCTAGGCGCGGGCTGGTCGCATTCGTCCAAGCCTCCGGTGGCGCGAGGGGGTAGACCTCGGGTCATGACGACCGAACCCATCATCCTGCCGCCCGGCGCCGGGCGCGCCTACGAGATCGGGCCGATGCGCGGGGTCTTCAAGGCCGACGGCGCGGAGACGGACGACCGGTACTGCGTGTCGGAGTGGTCGGTGGAGCCCGGGGCGTCAGGTCCCGGGCCGCACCACCACGACGAGAACGTCGAGTTGTTCCTGGTGACGGAGGGGACGATGGCGTTCCTGGTCGGTGACGAGTGGGTCGACGCGCCGGCCGGCACGTTCCTGCGGATCCCCGCGGGGATGACGCACGACTTCGCCAACCGCACCGAGGCGCCGGCCCGGGCGTTCAACGTGTTCATCCCGGGCGGGTTCGAGGCGCCGTTCGCGTCGTGGGCGGGCGACTGAGCGTCAGCGCGCGGCGACGCCGTCCGCCGCGGCACGCATCGCGGCGATGTCGATCTTGCGCATGCCGAGCATCGCCTGCATCGCCCTCTCGACGCGGGCGGGATCGGACGCGTCGAAGAACGCGTCCATCCCGCGGGGGACGACGTGCCAGGAGAATCCGAAGCGGTCCTTGCACCACCCGCACTCGCTCTCTGCGCCGCCGTCGGCGGTCAGCAGCTCCCAGTAGCGGTCGATCTCCGCCTGGTCCTGGCACTCGATCTCGAAGGACACCGCCTCGTCGAAGGTGAAGGCCGGACCGCCGTTGATGGCGACGAAGCGCTGGCCGTCCAGTTCGAACGCCACGGTCATGACCTCGCCTGCTGGCCCCGGTGCGTTCCCGGGATACCGGGCGACGCTCACGATCCGCGAGTTCGGGAAGACCGAGACGTAGAAGTCGGCAGCCTCCTGTGCGCGGCCGAAGTCGAACCAGAGGTTGGGGGTGAGCTTGGGCATGCGATGCGCCTCCTCGGCGGTGGAGTGGTCGATCCTGAGAGGTCGACTCCGCGCCGGGCGCAGACTCATCGGTCAGTCGTCCCACAGGGCGGCGGTCGCGTCCGCGATTCCGTCGCCGTGGATCTGCTGCAGGTTGCGACCCCCGCGCGCAAACGTCGCCGCAACCGCGGGCGGGACGACGTCATCACCGATCGGCCGGTCGAGCCAGTCGGCATCGCGCACGTGGTGGATGCCGACCGCCCGGGCCGCGCCGCTGTTGTCGTAGCGCCACGGCCCGGTGATGCGGCCCAGCCGGTAGGTGTCGTCGGCCAGGCGGGTCCACACGAACGTCCCGTCCGGGAGCTCGGCGAACCGCGCGAGCATGCGGGCGGCCTTCTCGCCGTGCTCGCGGGCCGCGGCGTCCACCGCCTCCTCCAGTGACGACGGCACCGATGGCAGCGCGTCCCCCGTGCCGACCAGCCCGTGCGTGACGCCGTGCGCGGCGCCCGCGCCGGCCGGGAGGTCCAGCGTGCGCGCCCGCATCGGCGCGCGGTAGACCATCACCACGCCGACGGCTCGTAGTCCTTCAGGAAGCAGCCGAACAGATCCTCGCCGGCCTCACCGCGGACCACCGGGTCATACACGCGCGCGGCCCCGTCGACGAGATCCAGCGGTGCATGGAACCCGGTGTCGGCCAGGCGCATCTTCTGCGGGTGCGGGCGCTCGTCGGTGATCCATCCGGTGTCGACGGCGGTCATGAGGATGCCGTCCTTCTCGAGCATCTCCTGGGCGCTGGTGCGCGTGAGCATGTTCAGCGCGGCCTTCGCCATGTTCGTGTGCGGGTGGCCCGGCCCCTTGTACCCGCGCGAGAACTGGCCCTCCATCGCCGAGACGTTGACGACGTACTTGCGGCGGGCGTCCGCCGCGGCCATCGCGGGACGCAGCCGGCCGACGAGGATGAACGGCGCCGTCATGTTGCAGAGCTGGACCTCGAGCAGCTCGATGGGATCGACCTCGTCGACGACCTGCGACCAGCTGTTGCTGTCGTGCAGGTCGGGGACCAGGCCGCCCGCGTCGATGGCGGTCTCGGCGGCGATGCGCTCGGGAGAGGCCGAACGGGCGGTGAGCGCGAGGGCCGTCAGCGCGTGCGGGGTCGGCGCCCAGTGCGCGGTCGCCGGCACCGGGGCGGCGTCGGAGCCCGGGCCCGCGGGCAGTGCGACCGGCAGCTCGACATCCGGCCCCAGCGTGACGACCTCGGGCAGGTCGCCGCTCGGCAGCTCCGCCTGCTCGGCCTCCACGAGCGGCGCGTACGCCTGCGCGCTGCGCCGTACGGTCTGCGCCGCGTTGTTGATGAGGATGTCCAGCGGGCCCGCCGCCGCGACCTCGTCGGCGAGGTCGATCACCTGCGCCGGGTCGCGCAGATCCAGCCCGACGATCTTCAGCCGGTGCAGCCACTCGCCGCTGTCGGGCATGTCGGTGAAGCGCCGGACCGCGTCGTTGGGAAAGCGCGTGGTGATCGTCGTGTGCGCGCCGTCGCGCAGCAGCCGCAGCGCGATGTACATGCCGATCTTCGCGCGGCCGCCGGTGAGCAGCGCGCGCTTGCCGGTGAGGTCGGTGCGCTGGTCGCGCTTGCCGTGGTGCTTGGCCGCGCAGGTCGGGCAGAGCTGGTGGTAGAAGGCGTCGACGACGTGGTAGCGCTGCTTGCACACGTAACACGCGCGCGCC
>SYBY01000522.1 GCA_005788585.1 Actinomycetota bacterium
GCAGCGGACGAGCATGCCGAAGACGAACGGCAGCCCGTCCTTGACGTACCGGCGCCACAGGCGCGGCGGGTCGTCGATCAGGCGGTGCAGCCACTCGAGGCCCGAGTCGTGCATCCACTGCGGCGCGCGGGATGCGTCGCCCGAGACGAAGCTGAGGCTGATGCCGATGCCCAGGAACCACGTCTCGGGGAGCAGGCCGCGGAGCTCGTCGATCAGCCGTTCCTGCTTGGGGAACCCGAGGCCGACGTAGACGATGTCCGGCCGCGCGGCGAGCAACGCCGCCCGGATGCGGTGCATCTCGGCCGCGTCGCACTCGAAGCCCATCGGCGGGTAGTGCGTGCCGGCGACCAGCAGGCCCGGGCAGTGCTCCTGCAAGCGGACCGCCGCGTGCTCGGCCACGCCCTCGTCGCCACCGAGCAGGAAGATCGTGGCGCCGCGCCGGGCGGCTTCTTCGCTCAGGCTGTAGATCAGGTTCGAGCCGGCGACGCGCTCGGGCAACGGCGTCTGCTGCAGGCGGCTCGCCCAGACGAGCGGCATGCCGTCGGCCACCGACAGGTCGGCTCGGCCCATGAGCTCACGCAGCTCCTCCGAGCGGCAGAACTCGCGCAGGTGTGCGGCGTTCGGAGTGATGACCCAGCCCCCGCGGCCCGCGTCGAGCGTGCGCATGATGCGGTCGATGGCCTCGCGCTCGGTGACCCGGTCGATCGCCAGGCCGAGGAGGTCGATGCGGTCGGGGACGAAGGTCTCGACCGCGATGACCGGGGTGAGCGCCTCTGGCGTCTCGAGCGACGTCGACGGTGGTGTCGGAGCGGGTTGCAGCACAGTCCTCTGCGCTGAGAACGGCTGCCGCGACCCGCAGCGTGCGTTTCACACCCGTGAAATTTCGGTGACCGCGAAACCCAGGCTGTGCAGGCTGAACGGTCAGCGCGCCGCGTCGGCGATCGCCACGCCCAGCGCGTCGATCGTCGTGCCGAGCTCGAACGCGTCGCGCACCCGCTCCCGGCCACCGGCGCCGAGGCGGCGCCTGAGTTCGGGATCGGCCGCCAGCCTGCTGAGCGCCCGCACGAGGTCCGCGACGTCGCTGGGGGAGACGAGCAGCCCGCCCACCTCATCCTCGACGAGCTCGGGGATGCCCATCGTGCGCGTCGTGACCACCGGCAGCTCGCAGGCCATCGCCTCCATCAGCACGACCGGCACGCCCTCCGCGAACGAGGGGAGGCAGAACGCGTCGGCCTCGTGGAAGAACGTGAGGATGCGGTCCTGGCCGACCGCGCCGGCGAACGTGATCCGGTCGGTGACCCGCAGGTCACGCGCGAGTCGCTCGAGTCGCTCGCGCTCTGGGCCGTCGCCGACGAACGTCGCGCGGACGTCGGTGCCGTCGTCGCGCAGCTCGGCGATCGCGCGGACCAGCAGCGCGTGGCCCTTGACCGGGACGAGGCGGCCGACGCTGAGGACGTGCAGCGTTCCCGTCGCCTGGCGCGGCGGGCCCGGGGAGAACCGAGCGGTGTCGACGCCGCACCGCACGAGCCGCATCTTCGCCCAGTCCTCCGGCGCGGCGATGCTCATGAGCTGGCTGCGGCAGAAGTGCGAGATGCAGACCACGCCGTCGGCCTCGTGGAGCTTGACCGCCAGGCGGAAGTGCGCGACGTCGTAGAACTCGTTCGGGCCGTGCATGGTCAGGCTCCAGGTCCAGCCGTCGCCACGCCGGGTTGCCAACGCGGCGACGAGCATCGCGACATCGGCGGCCTGCGAGCCGTGGTGGGCATGGAGGTGCCGCGTCGGCGTCGCGCGCAGGCGGTCCCAGACGAGCAGCGCCTCGGCGACGTAGAAGAGTCCCCACAGCCGGCGCCGCCACCCACCCGGAATCGCGCGCTGGCTGAGCCGCACGGCGCGCAGGAGCCCGGTGGGGCGGTGGCGGATCGCCGATCGAAGGGCGCTGACGAGCGCGGCTCGGGAGGTCGGGAGCACGGCGTGGGTGCGGTCGAACTCCTCGTGGTCGAGCGGGGTGAGCAGCTGCTCCGGGGGCGCCGCGTGGATGGCGAACGTCGTGACATCGACGCCGCGTGCGCGCAGCCCGACGATCTCGCGCTGGACGAAGCTGTGCGAGGGGGCGGGGTAGTCGCCCACGACGTAGGCGACATGCTGGGGGATCGGGTACGTGCTCATGACCGGGTGCTACCTTCCGCGCCGCTCATGCCCGCCGAACGCCGTCCGTCCTCCGCGCTGGCCGACTTCGTCCGGTCGATCCTCGACCCTCGGGCGTGGATCGGCCTGCTGCGGATCGTGCACCACTACAACTACACCCACGTCCGGGAGCGGCGCGCGCTGACGCTCGGGACAGGTGTCCGGCTCTCCCCGACGGTGTCCCTGGCGAAGGCCGAGCGCATCCGCATCGGGGACCGGTCGCACGTGGGCGACCGCTGCTCGCTGTGGGCCGGGCCGCACCGCTCGCGCATCACCATCGGGGCGGACACGCAGCTCGCACCGGACGTCTTCGTGACGGCCGCCGACTACGCGATGGAGCCGGGGCGCCCGATGCTCGAGCAGCCGATGACCGAGGCGTCGATCGAGATCGGCGACGACGTGTGGATCGGGACGGGCGTGGTGATCGTCGCGGGCGTGACGATCGGGGACGGCGCGGTCGTCGGCGCGGGGTCGGTCGTCACGCGGTCGATCCCGCCGGGTGCGATCGCCGCCGGCATCCCGGCGAAGGTCCTGCGCATGCGCGACGGCAGCACCCCCGCCTCCTAGGCGGCGCGGCGTCATGCGGCGTCCCGGGCGGTGCGGACCCACGTCGTCGGTCCATGGCCGGTCGCCTGCGCGGCGATCCGGCGGACGCGCCGCGCGACGAACGACGGGCCACCGGTGGCGAGTGCGCGCCACACTGCTGGCGGGGCGCCGGCGGGCCACGTGGTCACCGCCTGCGGCACGCGGAAACGGGTCCGCGCAAAGGGGATGTTGGGGTTGAGCGCGCGCGAATGGAGCGACGGCGCGATCTCCGCGTGCCGGAGCTGCAGCAGCACCTTCGTCAGGCCGGCGAC
>SYBY01000523.1 GCA_005788585.1 Actinomycetota bacterium
CGCCGACGCGCGTATCGCCATCAACCAGGCGCGGCTGCTCGTCCTGCAGGCCGCCTGGATGATCGACACGCACCACCCCGACATGCTCAACGCGGTCAGTCAGATCAAGGTCGCCGTGCCGAACATGGCCCAGCAGGTCATCGACATGGCCATCCAGCTGCACGGCGGCGGCGGGATGAGCAACGACTTCCCGCTCGCCGGCGCGTGGGCGGTGGCCCGGGCGCTGCGGCTCGCCGACGGGCCGGACGAAGTCCACCGCGGTGTCATCGCCCGGCTCGAGCTGGCGAAGTACGGGGCGGGGAAGTGGTCCCCGCCCGCGAAGGCCTAGTACCGCAGCGTCGCGACGATGCCGCCCGCCTCCGTCAGCCCCTCGTGATCGCCGATCGCCGACACGCCCGCGTCGGTCTCGACCGCGTGCTCGACGGCGCGCTCGACGATGAGCGCCTCGTCGACCTCGCCGAGCACCGCCGTGACCTGCGGCCCGAACGAGCTGGCGGGGATGACGAGCTGCGGGTCGTAGACCAGGTGCGCGACCCGGCCCTGGGCCAGGGCGTCGAGGACCTCCGCGGCGCCGGTCGCACCCGCCCCGCCGGACGCGGAGTGCGAGCGCGCGCTGTCGATCGTCGCCTCGACCTCGCGGCGCCAGGCCTCTTCGAGCGGGCCGTCGACGTGCTCGGCGATCGACCCGGCGTCCTCGCCGGTGAGGTGCGCGTCGAGCGTCACGACGATGCGCTCGCGGGTCTGCTCGGGCAGGGCGCCGACGAAGTCGTCCTCGGTGCCCGGCGAGGCGGCGAGCAGGATGCGGTGCCAGCCCAGCTCGTCCAGGCGCGTGGCGACCTTGGTGGCCGCGTCGTGCAGGAAGCGGCGCTTGTGGTCGTCGACGCGCTGCTCGAAGTTCTCGCCGTGCGACACATGCTTGCCGCCACCCGAGACGCTGTCGCGCCCGCGCGCCGTATCGCGCCCGACCCAGTCGCCGAGGGAGAGCGTGTAGCGCGACTGCTCGGGCTCGGTGATCCGCCCGCCCTCCCAGTGCAGCAGGACGACGTCGTCGCTGTCGACGAGCACCAGGCCCGTCGCGCGACCGTGGTCGACGACGTCGACCAGCGGGCTGATGAACGGGCGGCGGTCCCAGCGCACGGTGTCGCCGAGCAGCGGGAGCTGCAGCGTGACGCGCACGTCGAGCGACCCGTCGGCGGTGGTGAAGACCGACAGGCTGCGGCCGCGGTCGGCCGGGTCGAGCTCGGGCAGTTCGGCGTCGACGCGCTCGGACAGCTCGCGGAACGCCAGCCGGGCGTCGCGGTCGTCGCCGGCCTCGAGGTCGGCCTCGATCGCGCGCAGGCCGTTGCGCAGCGCGATGTGCCACGCCGGCTGGTGGTTCGTGTTCGCCGGATCCCGCGGGTCGGTGCGCAGGTGCGCGCTCAGGACCCCGGTGCCGGGCGCGGTCGTCGCCAGCTCCTTGATCAGTTCCGGGGTCGGTGCGGCGACAGCCTGCATCTGCGGTGCTCCTTGATCGGGGGCGCCCGGGGTGGCGAGCGGTGCGTGCCTGTGAGCCTACGCCCATGAGTCTCGACACCGCAGCAGAAGCGCGCCAGGTCCGTGGTGAGGACGCGTTCGACGTCGCGGCCGTCGACGCGTGGCTGCGGGAGCACGCCGAGATCCCGGGCTCCGGGCCTCCGGAGGTCCGTCAGTTCTCGGGCGGGGCGTCGAATCTCACCTACCTGCTGCGCTACCCCGACCGCGACCTCATCCTGCGCCGACCGCCGCCGGGGGTGAAGGCCAAGAGCGCGCACGACATGGGCCGGGAGTTCCGCGTCCAGCAGCGCCTGGCGCCGGTGTTCCCGTACGTCCCGGAGATGGTGGCGTTCTGCGACGACCCGGCGGTGCTCGGCAGCGACTTCTACGTCATGGCCCGAGTGGAGGGGACGATCCCGCGCAAGCTGCTGCCCGACGGTGTCGCGGGCGACCCCGAAGCCACGCGCGCGATGTGCACCTCGGTCGTCGACCGGCTGTGCGACCTGCACGCGATCGACCCGGTTGCGGCCGGGCTCGCCGACCTCGGCAAGGGGGAGGGGTACGTCGCGCGGCAGGTCGATGGGTGGTCACGGCGCTACCGCGACGCGAAGACCTGGAACGTCCCGAGCTTCGAGCGGGTGATGGGCTGGCTGGACGAACACCAGCCGGGTGACGTCGCGACGTGCGTCATCCACAACGACTTCCGACTGGACAACGTCGTCCTCGCGCCCGACGATCCGATGCGCGTGGTCGGCGTCCTGGACTGGGAGATGGCGACGCTCGGCGACCCGCTCATGGATCTCGGTGGCGCGCTGGCCTACTGGGTCGAAGCGGGCGACGGCCGGGGGATGCGGCTGCTGCAGCGTCAGCCCACTGACCTGCCGGGGATGCTGACCCGCGACGAGGTGGTCGCCCACTACGCGCAACGCACCGGGCGGGACGTCGAGGACTGGGTCTTCTACGAGGTGTTCGGCCTGTTCCGCCTGGCGGTGATCATTCAGCAGATCTACCAGCGGTATCACCTCAAGCAGACCCGGAATCCGGCGTTCCGGAACTTCTGGGTGGCGGTGCACTACTTGGATCGGCGGTGCCGGCGGGTCATACAGGAGTGCGGATGAGATGTGCGGTGACGCCCACCGTGTGACGGGTCCGGGGCGATTTCGCTAGCGCGAGTCCGAGCTGTCGATCTCCCGCGTCGCGTAGGCGAGGTCGTTCTTGATGGCCAGGGTGTCGGGGTGTTCTGCGCCGAGTAGTCGGACCCTGGCTTCAAGTACTTCTTGCTGGAGGGTGCGGGCGGCTTGGTGCTCGCCCATCGCCCACAGGGTGTTGGCGAGGTTGTTCTTGGTAATGAGGGTGTCGGGGTGTTCTGCGCCGAGTAGTCGCATCCTGGCTTCAAGTACTTCTTGCTGGAGGGTGCGGGCGGCTTGGTGCTCGCCCATTGTCGACAGGGTGCTGGCGAGGTTGTTCTTGGTGGTCAGCGTGCTGGGGTGTTCTGCGCCGAGTAGTCGCACCCTGGCTTCCAGCACCTCTTCTTCGAGGGTGCGGGCGGCCTGGTCCTCGCCCATTGTCGACAGGGTGCTGGCGAGGTTGTTCTTGGTGGTCAGCGTGTCGGGGTGTTCTGCGCCGAGTAGTCGCACCCTGGCTTCCAGCACCTCTTCTTCGAGGGTGCGGGCGGCTTCTTGCTCGCCCATCGCCCACAGGGTGTAGGCGAGGTTGTTCTTGACGGTCAGCGTGCTGGGGTGCTCGGCGCCGAGTAGTCGCGAACTGGCTTCCAGCGTCTCTTCTTCGAGGGTGCGGGCGGCTTGGTGCTCGCGCATCGCGCGCAGGGTGCTGGCGAGGTTGTTCTTGGTGATCAGGGTGTCGGGGTGTTCTGCGCCGAGTAGTCGCACCCTGGCTTCCAGCACCTCTTCCTGGAGGGTGCGGGCGGCCCGGTGATCACCCATTACCCACCGGGCGCTGGCGAGGTTGTTCTTGACGGCCAGCGTGGCGGCGTGCTCGGCGCCGAGTCTGCCTTCCACAGATCGAAGGGTCTCGCTGGCCTCGGCGATTCGCCAGGCGCGGCTGAGCCAGTCAGCCAGGAGGACGAGCGCGACAGGGTGCCAATCCGGCGGTGCCGTTGCAGCGAGGGTTTCGGTGCGCTGGATCCATTCGGTCATGGCAGGGTGTGGGACGTTCCCGAATTCGCTGAGTGCCGCGCGGTGGACATCGATGCGGACGGCCACGATGTCGTGGTTGTCGAGCCGCTCCTCGAGCGAAACGCGGATGGGGCTCGGGAGTCGCAGAAAGGCCTCGGCCTCGTCCTCTCCAAGATCGCGCAAGGCGTCATCGACCTCGCCGAGCAGGGCGGCGGCGGGTGCCCTGGTGATGGGCAGCTGCTGTAGGTGCCGGGCCACACAGACGACGGAGTCGGTCTCCTGTCCTTCGATGGCCTGCTTGAGATACAGCTCCGTGCCACTCCCGGGAGCCGCGCGGAGCTCACTGGGGTCGAACCACAGCTTGACGAACTCGACGATGAGTCGCAGCGGCTCGCCCCGCGACTCCTTGATCTGAAACGACAGCCGCGCGAGCGGTTCGGCGAGCTCGTAGTACGTGCGTCGCCCGTCCAGCAGCTTGACGGCGGGGGAGCGGGTTGGGATGGCCCAGCCTCGCTCGACGAGTTCGCCCATGGTCTTCGCCAGGCTGCGTTGCTCGATGCCGAGTCGTTCGGCCAGCTCGCTGACGTTGACGGGGCGATCGAGTTCAGCCAGCTCGGCCACAGCGAGGCGCTGGTGGCCGGACAGGCGCCCGAGCTGCTCTTGGTAGTAGGGCGTCAGGTCGTCGAATTGGGTGAGCAGAAGCTCGACGAGCTCGTCGAGCGTCTCGGTCGTTAGCGCAGAAGCGAGCAACGCCCACAGGCGGGGTTGGCCACCGGCCAAGTGCGCGACGGTCCTGAGTCGCCGTTCGGCCTGAGGTTCGGCGAGATACGAGACGAGGCGAGAGTCGCCGCGTTCCTCTGCGATTGCGGTCAACATCGCGGCGGCCTCAGGGACCTCGAAGGGCTCGAGCCGCGTCGTCGTAAAGAACCCATAGAACGGACTGGCCTGGTCCGAGAGTGAGCGGTCCAGCCGCGTCGCGGTGGCGACCAACAGCAGCGACCGGTCGCTCTGCAGCAGGTGGCGGAGCCGCTGCTGGCCCTCGTCTTCGAGCGCCAGCAGTATCTGGTCGAGGTTCTCTACGATGACCACGATCGGTCCGCCGGCCGCGGCGCGTTGCGCGAGGATCGCCTCGAGTTCCTCTGCGCCGCTTGGGGTCTGACCGGCCACCGGTGGTTCCAAGCGTTCGGCGATGGCCTTGAGGAGGTGCTGGTAGCTCACGATCGTCCACGGGTCCTCTGGGAGCCATGCCAGCTGCGGGACCGGGCCGTCATCGTCGGCAGGGTGTTTGAGGCGGTGGGCAACCAGCGATACCAAGTGGGTCTTTCCCGCCCCGCGGGCACCGACGAGCAGGGTGTGGTTGCGCTCGGCACTCGTCGCGGCCGCCCGAACGCGGGTGAGGATGTCATCGAGGACCTGCTGGCGTGCGACGAACAGCCGATCGAGCAAGTCGCCGGGCATCAGCGACGGCGTGAACCGTGACAGCGGCGGTGAGTGGTAAGAGTTCATCCGAGTTTCCGGCGCTGCATCCAGATGTCGCGCAGCACGTCGTAGCGCCACGCCAGTTGCTGACGGTGCTCGCGCAGGTAGTGGTCGTCGACGAGGTCGTTCACGAGTGCGATCTGGTCGCCGAACTCGAGTGCGGACACCGGTCCCTCGAGCGCCAGGCGATCAAGGATCGCCTCGGCCACCGGGGTGCGCTCGCTGTAGTGGGGCTCGAGCCGAGTCAGTAGGTGGGTGACCGCGCGACTGCTGTCACGGTCTTCGACGAAGTCCAGAAACGCGTCCTTGATCTGGTCCGGTCCGGCTGGTCCCTGTGCCGTATCGCGAAGTCGCTGGGCCAGCGCGTGGATCAGAAACGGAATGGCGCCGGCGCGGTCGACGAGCGCCGAACTCCCCAGGGCATGTCCGTCGCGCTCGATGCCGCGCAGGAGGCGGTCAGCCAGCTCCCGGGCTTCTTCTTTCTCCAAGGGGCCGAGCGGGAGGTTCATGAGGTCGTTGACGGCACCTTCGGTCGCCCCGCACGAGCGAAGCACGTGGTGGAATCCGATCGAGCCGCACACGATCCACCGCAAGCGACTGGCTTCCCGCGTCCGCAGCTCCCGCAATGCCTGCAGCAGGGTGTGCGCAACGTCCGGCCCTTCCTTGGCCGCGATGTTCTTGATCGCGATGGGCACTTCATCCATCAAGACGACCAAGAACTCGCCCTTGGGCAGGTTCTCATCGACACTGCCGAGGAGGTCGCTGAGCACCTCGATCGGGGGCCGCATGGCAACACCGGGCCTGACGGTGATCGGCCCCGCGCCGAGCTCGGCTTCCCATCCTTCGAAGATCGCGAGAAACCGGTCACGCGCTCGCGCGGGCAAGGACCCATGGCCGCGCAGCGCGGTGACCGTTCGCAGCAGGAACGCGTCCGCGGTCGTGACGCCTTCATAGTCGACCTTGACGAAGGTCAGGTCCTGCGCCGGGGTGGCGGCGCAGATGTCCAGCCAAACCGTCTTGCCCATCCGCCGTGGGTCGGTCAATGCCAGGTTGTTGCCTGCGCGGAGTTCGCGGTGGGCGCGTGCAGTGACGTTCGTGCGCCCGACGGCGTTGCGCGGATCCAACGTGGAGCCCGGCTGGGGTTGAAGTGGACCGTCGGATCTTTTGTACGTGGACATCGACGTAGAAATGTACGGCACGCCTGACGTACATGCAAGCAGTAGCGTCCCCCCATGCCCATCAAGCTCGAGAACGTCGCCATCGCCGTCCGCGACCTCGATGCCGCGATCGCCTTCTTCACCGACCTGGGCCTCAGCGTCCTGGGCCGGGACGAGGTCAGCGGCGAATGGACCGACACCGCCGTCGGCCTCGACGGCAACCACGCGAAGATCGCGATGCTGCAGACCCCCGACGGCAACGGGCGCCTGGAGCTCTTCGAGTACCTCCACCCCGACGCGATCGAGACCGAGCCCACCCTGCCGAACGAGATCGGCATGCACCGCGTGGCCTTCTCGGTCGACGACCTCGACGAAGCGTTGGCGATCGCCGCGAAGCACGGCTGCCATCCGCTGCGCGGCGTCGGGACCTACCAGGACCTGTACAGGCTCACGTACCTGCGAGGCCCCAGCGGCATCATCGTGATGCTCGCCGAGGCCCTGCAGAAGAGCTGAGCTGACCTAGCCCTGCGGGACCAGTTCGACCGGCGCCAGCGAGTTACCCGGCGCGATCGACGCGCAGTTCTCCGCGGCCGGCTGGTCGCCGAAGCGGCGCAGCAGCCACGTCGTCGCGGCGGGCAGCCACTTCGCCACGCTGGTGACATGGCTGTCGCCGTTGTACTGGCGGTAGTCGACCTTCACCCCACGCGAGCAGTACTCCAGCGCGAGTGCGCGCACGTCGCCGGCGACCATCACGCCGTCGCCCTTGCCGACACCCGGCACGTTGCCCTTCGTGCCCTCGAGCTCACCGCGCGCGCCCTGGCCGATGTACAGCGGGACCGACGGGGTGCCGCCCGTGCTCATGATCAGCTGGTTGACCTTCTCGACGTAGATCGGGATCGACTCCGGGACGCCGTACTCGGGCTTGGCGAGCTTCTTCCACGTCAGCCCGGGGTACCGGCCGAGGACCTCGGCGATGGAGTCATCCTTCATGCGCTCGTACACGCGCTCGCCGTAGGGCGACAGGTACTGCTTGAGGTCGACCTGGAACGACCGGGCGGCGCCGATGATCGCCATCGGCATGACGCCCGCCCAGAACTGGCTGCCGTTGACGTAGTGCAGGTTCGTGGAGGGCTTGACGAGCACGCCGCCCATTGCCGCGCCGACCATGCGCGCGTCGACATCGGGCGCGTACTCCGGTGCGAGCTCGGCCGCCCACTCCGTGGCGATCGCGCCGCCCGAGTAGCCGAACAGCCCGACCTTCGCGGCCTCGGTGAGCCCGGTCTCCGGGGCGCCGAACGCGGCCCGCAGGCCGTCAAGCGTGTTGTAGCCGTACTCCGGGCCCGCGGCGAAGTTCGCCTCCTGGCCCTGCGTGTCGGCGATGGCGACGGTGTACCCGCGGTTGAGGAACGGCGCGACGAGCAGCGCCTCGACGGTGTTCACGAGGCCGCCGAAGGTGACGCCGCCGGCGATCGCGTAGGACGGCTGGTCGTTGCGGTTCAGCGAGTCGTAGAACGACCCGTACGCGATGACGTGCGGGACGTTCGCGCGCCGCGTCGGCGGCTTGAGGATCGACGTGACGTTCGTCGTCGCCTGCCCGAGCGTGCCCGTCGAGCGGTACAGGATCTGCACGGCCTGGATGCGGGACTTCACGCCCGCCAGGTGGTACGGCACGGTGCGCGTCTTCAGGACGGTGCCCGGCGCGACGTCCTCCAGCGGCGTGCTGTCCGTGTAGGCGTAGAACGGATCCAGCGACGGCCGCGGCACGGCGCTCGCCGCGCTCGGCGCGACCAGCAGCACGGCGACCAGCATCAGCAGCACCACATGCACCCGGGCACGCAGCGTCCCGGCGTGTGAACCACCCATCAGCTTCTCCCCCAACCTCGGTCCCTCCAGACCGCGCGGAGTCTAGGGAAAAGGTGACCGTTCGGCCAGCACGGTTGCCGAGGGCCCCGTGAAGCCCCGGAATCTCGGGGAATGCGAGGTCGCAGGCGAACCGCAACGCGCGGTCGCAGATCGCGCGGGGCGCCCGCCTGACATCCTCCCGCCGGCGATGGGCGTCATCCTCCTCATCCGTCACGGCCAGGCGTCGTTCGGCTCCGACGACTACGACGTGCTCTCCGAGCAGGGACACGTCCAGGCGCGGCACACCGGCACGGTCCTTGCCGCGCGCGGGATCGAGCCCGCGCGGGTCATCGCCGGGGGCCTGCGGCGCCAGCGCGAGACCGCGGAGGGGCTGCTCGCCGGGCTCGGCCGCGCCGACCTCCCGATCGCCGAGGACCCGCGCTGGAACGAGTACGACCAGTTCGGCCTGCTCGGCCTCGGCCCGCAGGTCGAGGAGTGGCCGGAGGATCTCGCGCAGCGCAACCTGGTCTTCCAGGCGGCGCTCGATCAGGCGCTCGCGGCCTGGGTGGGCGGCGCGGTGGCCGACGGCGGCGGCGAGTCGCACGCCGACTTCCACGGCCGGGCGACCGCCGCGCTCGAGGAGCTGAAGACCGCGAAGGGCACGACGCTCGTCGTGAGCTCGGGCGGGGTCATCGCGCTCGTCGCCGCGCACCTCATGGGCGTCGAGCCCGCGCACTGGCCGGCGCTGAACCGCACGATGGTCAACGCCTCGATCACGAAGGTGATCACCGGCCGCCGAGGGGCCACGCTCGTCTCGCTGAACGAGCATGGCCACCTCGAGGGCGCCGACGGCGTCGCCGTCACCTACCGCTGACCGTCAGCGGGCGGTGGCGGCCACGACCCGCTGGCTGGTCTTCTTGCCGAACCGGCCGCGCTCGACGGCGGTCACGTGCAGCTGACCGCCGCGCAGGACCTGCGCGCGCTCGGCCCGCGAGAGCACGAGGACGGTCGTCGCGCTCGTGCCCTTGCGCACCCGGAACGCCTTGGAGGCGAGCGCCCGGCCGCCGCGTGCGGCCCGCAGCGTCAGCGTGCCCTGGCACGTGCCGGCCTTCGGGCAGATGAGCCGCACCCCGACCCGCCCGCTGCGCTTGACGAACACGCCGCCGGTGTCGATGCGGACGTTCCTGCCCTCCTTGCGGTTCGAGCGGTCGACCGACTCGCAGTCGGCGGGCGGCTCGGCGTCCACGAGGTCGATCACGGCGAGGTCGCGGTCGACCGTGCGGCGACGGCTCGGCTCGCCGCAGCTGACGATGACGTCGGCCTCGCCGTCGCGCGCCTCGATCCGGTTGTTCTCGTCCCCGCCGGTGAACGTGTCCCGGCCGGGCCCGCCGATGAGCGTGCCGAACCCGATCGCGTTCGGCTGGATCGTGAGGACGTCGTCGCCCTCGCCGCCGTCGAGGGTGTTGATGCCGAAGCTGTCGGTCAGCGTGTCGTTGCCGGCGTCGCCGAACAGCTGGTCGTCGTTGCCGTCGCCGGTGATGGTGTCGTCGCCGGCGCGGCCGCGGATGAGGTCGTCCTCCTGGCCGCCGGACAGCACGTCGTTCGCCGCGCCGCCCTGGATGGCGTCACGGCCGAGGCCGCCGCTGATGGTCATCGGGTCCGGGAAGTCCTCGGGGACCTCCAGGAAGTCGTTGCCGCCGCTCATCCCGACGGTGACGACGGGGTTGATGCGGACGCACGTGGCGGCGGTGACGGTGTCGCCCCGGGTCTCGGTGGCGACGCAGCCGCCCGCCAGGCGGATGCCGTCGAAGCCGCCGCCGGAGGAGAAGCGGTACTTCGTCTCGCCGCCCTCCTGCACGAGCCCGAGGCTCCAGTTGTCCTCGAGGTTCGTGACGTCGACGATGCGCAGCCCGTCGGGGCCCGAGGACACCTCGGCGAGGGCGTGGGCGCTCGGCGCGGCCGCGGCGAACGCCCCGGCGGTGGCGAGGGCGGCGATGGCGGTGGTGATGGTGCGATGCATGGTGATCTCCTGACAGATGGTCGGTCGTGTCGGAGGGGCAACCGCACGGGTGCCCGGGATGTCACGCCTGTGTCGCACATGCGACACAACGCGTGAACGCCGTTCATGAACGCGGTTCTTGCGACGGCCTCGAGCAAAGTCGACAGTGGTCGCCATGACCACGGACCAGCAGCGCCGCGCCGGGCGCTTCACCCGGCCCTCTGACGCACCGGCGGCCCCCTGGTTCCGGCTGCGCTTCGACGAGCTGGAGGTCGGGATGCGGACGACGACCACGGGCCGGACCATCACGGACGCCGACGTCGTCATGTTCGGTGGCCTGACCGGCCAGCTGCACGGCGTGCACGTCGACGAGCAGTTCGCGGCCATGACCCCCGCCGGTCAGCGCACGCCCCAGGGGATGCTCCTCGTGTCCTACGCCCTCGGACTGCTGCCGCTGCACGACAGCCCCGCGATCGTGCTGCGCGGCTTCAAGGACATCACCTTCAAGCGTCCCGGGCGCATCGGGATGACCATCCACGCGGTCGCCCGTGTCGCAGGCCTACGGGTGCTGAGCGACGACGCCGGTCTCGTCGACACGCGGCTGGACCTCCTCGATGAGACCGATGCCCTCATCGCTCGCGGCGCTGCCGCGATCGTCTGGGCGCGGTAGGTCAGCTCTGTCCAAGGCGCCGCACGCGCGGCGTCCTAGGCTGAGACGCGTGACGGCTGAACCCGCCATCTCACTGCACGGGGTCGTCAAGCGGTTCGGACCGCTGACGGCGGTCGACCACCTCGACCTCGAGGTCCCCGCAGGCGTCTGCTTCGGCCTGCTCGGCCCCACCGGCGCAGGGAAGTCGACGACGATGCGCCTGCTCACCGCGCAGGCGCTCGCCGACGAGGGCGCCATCCGTGTCCTGGGGCACGACGTGCCCGACGACTCGAAGGCCGCGCGCCTGCGGATGGGCGTGTGCCCGCAGCAGGACAATCTCGACGTCGAGATGACGGTCCGCCAGACCCTCGCCGTGTTCTCGCGTCTCTATCGGGTGCCGCGCCACGAGCGCAGCGCGGCGATCGACCGCGCGCTGCAGATCGCGCGCCTGACCGACCGCGCCGACGCGAAGGTCACCGAGCTGTCGGGCGGGATGCGCCGCCGGCTGCTCATCGGCCGCGCGCTGGTCCACACCCCCGACCTGGTCCTCCTCGACGAGCCCACCGTCGGGCTGGATCCGCAGGTGCGCCAGGAGCTGTGGTCGCTCATCGACGGACTGCGCAGCGAAGGGGTCACGGTCCTGATGAGCACGCACTACATCGAGGAGGCCGAGCGGCTCGCCGACATCGTCGGCGTGATGGCGGGCGGGCAGATCGTGGCGCTGGGCCCGCCCGACGAACTCGTGGCCG
Organism: Actinomycetota bacterium; assembly: GCA_005788585.1. The sequence continues at coordinate 11,523 of SYBY01000523.1, forward strand.
CCCATGCGGGGCGTGAGGTCGTGGAGGTCTACGGGCCGCCCGCGCGGCTGACCGAGGTCGACACCGAGGCCGCCGCGAACGGCTGGCAGACCCGGCGGAGCGGTCCGGCGATCGCCATCCTGCGGGCCGACGAACTGGACGGTGCGCTGCCCGATGGGGAACGGCGCGCCGCGACGCTCGAGGACGCGTTCGTCGTGCTCACGGGACAGGAGATCGAATGAGGACTGCGGAGAACCGATCCGGGATCGACCCTGACCCGGTGTGCGGGCCGCACCGGTGGTGCGAGGGGCTGGCCGGACGTAGGTTCGGGGAGGACGGGCACAGGCCCGCCGACCCTCCCCATCTGGCAGGAGCCGCACATGATGTTCTCTCGTTCGATCGCCGGGCTGTCCGGCGTCGTTGCCCTGATCGCCGGAGCGATCGCCCTGCCGGCGCTCGCCGACGGCGATCACCCGACCACGATGGACGCGCCCGCGTCGCACGCCGCGCCGGCGGGCATGTCCGTCAAGGCCACGATCAAGCCGGACACGATGAAGGGGCACAACCTCTTCGTCACCACGAAGGGCTTTCGGTTCGCGCCGCAGCACGCCAGCTCGAAGCACATCCAGGGCGAAGGACACGCACATATCTACGTCGACGGAAAGAAGCTGACGCGCCTGTACGGGAACGCGTTCTACCTCGGCGATCTCGCGCCCGGGACCCGGAAGGTCAAGGTCACGCTCAACGGCAACGATCACGGCGACTACGTGCGCGGCGGGAAGGCCGTCGCCTCGACGGTCACGGTCAAGGTCCCCTGAGCCACGTCACGGAGGGCCGGTCGTGAGCGCGGCCGGCATCTCCTCCCGCTTGCGGCGGCCCCGGCGCCTGGAACCCGCCGCCGTCCTCGGCGTCATGAGCCGTGACGTCACGATCTTCCGCAAGTTCTGGAAGGCGACGACGTTCAGCTCGGTCGTCGAGCCGACGATCTACCTCATCGCGTTCGGGTTCGGCTTCGGCGCGCTGGTCACCGAGGTCGGCGGGGTCGACTACATCGAGTACGTCGGCACCGGCATCGTCGCGAGCGCCGCGCTGTTCGCCAGCGTGTTCGCGGGCATGTTCAACACGTTCGTGCGCCGCGAGTTCCAGCGGACGTACGACGCGATCCTCGCCGCGCCCGTGAACACCGAGGAGCTCGTCACCGCCGAGATCCTGTGGATCGCGTGCCGCGCGGGCGTCTACTGCATGGCGCCGCTGCTGGTGGCCACGCTGTTCGGCCTGACCCCGGAGTGGACGACGATCTTCGTGCCCTTCGTCGGCTTCCTGACGGGCTTTGGCTTCGCGTCGTTCGGCGTGCTCATCAGCGCGCTGGCGAAGTCGATCGACAACTTCAACTACGTCACGAGCGCGGTCGTCACCCCGCTGTTCCTGATCTCGGGCACGTTCTTCCCGATCAGCGGGCTGCCCGACGGCATCCAGGTCATCGCCCAGATCAACCCGCTGTACCACTGCGTGCAGCTCGTGCGGGCGCTCGTGCTCGGCGGGCTGGAGCTCGCGGACGCCTGGCACGTCGTGGCGCTCCTGGTCTTCGCGGTCGCGATGTGGCTGCTGGCGATCTGGCGTCAGCGCATCCGCCTCATCGACTGAGAACCTGTCGGCCTCCCCGACCGTCAGGAGGACCCGACATGTGGAGGAAGACCGACCTTCTCCATCCCGCCACCGTCATCGCGAGCATCGCGCTCTTCGTGTCGCTCGGCGGTGTGACCTATGCCGCCGCGACCATCGGCACGAAGCAGCTGAAGAACGGCGCGGTCAGCCGGGCGAAGATCAAGAACCGCGCGGTGTCGCCGAGCAAGCTCGCCAACCGCGCCGTCACCAATCAGAAGCTCGCGACGAACGCGGTCACGCCCGCCAAGCTGCGCGCCCGGGCGGTGACCGTCGGAAAGATCGCCGACAACGCCGTCCAGAGCCCGAACCTCACGACCGGCGCGGTCACCGAGAGCAAACTCGGCTCAGGCGCGGTGACGCCGAGCAAGCTGGGCGCCGGCGCCGTGGGCACCGCCGCGCTGGCCGAGGGCGCGGTCACCGCCGGGAAGATCCCCGACGGGACGATTCCGGCGAGCAAGCTCCAGGCCGGCCAGGTCGTCACGGGGCGCGGCGCGCTGACGAACTTCCACACCGACCTGACCAACGGTCAGGCGGCCACGGTCGCGACCCTGGCGGGCTTCGGCACGATCAGCACCACGTGCACGAACGGCAACGCCGACTCCCAGTTCACCAACCAGGCGGGCGTCCCCGTCGACGCGCGGCGGCTGTCGACGTCGAACGGGCTGCCGAACACCGTCGCCGTCTCGGCGGTCGGCACGGGCGCGAGCGTCACGGTCGCCAACGGCGCCGGCAACCAGGTCGTGACCTGGCAGCTCGGCTACACCGACGCCGCGGGCGTCCAGCACGTCGCGACGGTCGAGATCACGAACGTCCTGGACGGCACGGCCTGCACCGTCATGGGCCAGGCGCAGGCCGGCTGACCGCTCAGCGCTTCGCCGGGGCCGCCGCCTCCTCGGGGGCGGCGGCCTCGAGGCGCCCTGCGTCGATCGCGGCCACGAGCGCCTCGTGGTCGCGCTCGGTCTGGTCGGCGTAGCCGGCGGCCCAGTCGCGCATCGCCTTGTCGAACGCCTCGCCGCCGCCGAGATACCCGGAGATCGCGGCGGCGTCGCCGGTCCGCGCGTGGGCACGGGCGAGCACCCAGCCGCACAGCTCGGCGTACAGGGTCAGCTCGGAGAGATTCAGCGCCTCGATCTGGGCCGACCCCTTCATGTCGCGCAGCTGGCGCACGTAGAACTCACGCCCGGCCGGCCCGCGGATCCAACCGAGGAAGATGTCGCTGACGGCCTGCATCAGCCGCTGGCCGACCACGACGCGCTTGCCCTGCTGCCGGTACCGCGACCGTCCCGTGTGCGGCTCGAGCACGGAGGTCACGGCCTCCTTGACCTGCAGGATGAGCGGGTCGTTCTCGTCGCGGCCGAGGTGCAGCACGATGAACGCGCGGGTGCCCACGCTGCCGACACCGACGACCTTGCGCGCGATGTCGACGAACTCGTAGCGGTCGACCAGCACCCGGCGCTCGTCGGCGAGGGTGTCGCGGTATTCGCGCAGGAGCTTCTTGATCGTCTCGACGTCCTCGAGCATCTCCAGGTGCTCGACCAGCGGCGGATCGTCACGGAAGCGCAGCTGGCCATCGACGGTCTCGGTGAGCTTCGCGAACGCGTGGAGGCTGGTGCGCGACCGGGCCTTCGCGATGTTCTTCTCCGTGCGCTTCGCGATCGATGCCTGCGTCGCCAGCACGGTGTCGACGTCCGCGTGCGCGTACCAGACGTCGAGGTGGCGCATCTGGGCGAACGCGAGCATCGCCTCCCGGTAGCGCCGGGCCGCGGCGCGCGCGGTCTCGGCGGCCGCGCGCGGCGACTCGCCGTTGTCGCGCGCGGCGACGGCCACGCTCGCCGCCAGGCGCTTGACGTCGTACTCGAACGGCCCGGGGAGGGTCTCGTCAAAGTCGTTGAGATCGAACACGAGCCGTCGCTCGGGCGACGCGAACAGCCCGAAGTTCGACAGGTGCGCGTCGCCGCACAGCTGCACCCGCAGGCCGGTGGGCGTGACCGTCGCGATGTCGTTGGCCATGACGGCCGCGGCGCCGCGGAGGAACGCGAACGGGGACGCCGCCATCCGCGCGTAGCGGATGGGCAGGAGCTCCGGCACGCGGTCGGCAGCCTGCTGCTCGAGGATCGCGACCGGGTCCGGACGGTCATCTCCCGGCTGCCAGGCGTGGCTGGAGCGGGGCGATGCCGTGCGAAGGGCGCGGCCGCCCTTGCGCCGCTCCTCGGGGGTGGGCTGGTCCATGGCTGCGCAGTCTTCCACGTACGATCGCTGCGCGATGACGATCGAGAACCTCCTGCAGCGGTTCGAGCACACCCTGCCCGGGCGGGTGATCGAGGGCCTGCTCCGGATCAACATCGTCGAACGGGCCCTGGCGCTGTCGTCGAAGATGTTCGTGGTCATCCTCCCCCTGACGATCCTCACGGGCGCCCTCGTGCGGGGTGAGAGCTTCGGCGACCAACTCGTCGACCGCTTCGGCCTGACGGGATCGGGAGCCACGGCGGCCAAGACCCTGTTCGAGTCGCCCGACGCCGTGAGGGCCGGGGCCAGCGTCTTCGGGGTCGGGTTCATCGTGTTCGGCGCGCTGAGCCTGGCGAAGGGCCTGGAACGGGTCTACCTCGACGCGTGGCAGCTTCCGGCCACCGACGGATCGATCCTGCGGCGGCTCGGCTGGATCACCAGTGTCGTGGGCTTCCTGGCGATCGCCGACCCCATCCGCGACGCGCTGGATCGCGCGGGGCTGCGTGTCGCTGAGAGCGTCGTCTCGCTCACCCTGGCGACGTGCCTGTGGCTGTGGACGCCGTACCTGCTGATGGCGCAGCGGCTGCCGTGGCAGCGGCTCGTCCCCACCGGGCTGCTGACGGCCCTGGCGACCGCGGCCCTCGGGATCGCGTCGCTCGTGTACATGCCCACGGTCGTCACCACGAACGCGGTCCGCTACGGCCTGATCGGCGTCGCGTTCTCGCTCGTGTCCTGGCTGTTCGCGTACTGCTGCGCGGTCATCGGAGCCGTCGTCCTCGGTGCGGTGCTCGCGGGCCGGACACCGTTCGGGGAAGAGGACGTGGCATCCGCACGGGCCGAGGCGCCGGTATGACGGGACGCGTGCGATACGACCCGCGCCGGGACCCGGCCGGGCTGATGCCATGTTCAAGCGCGTTCGTCCACAGCCGATTGCCGGGTTGATGGTGCCCGCGATGCTCCTGCTGGACACTGCGCTTGCCGCACCCCTCGAGCTGGGGACGATGTCGGCCGTCCTCGCCGGACCGCGGCGTGACCTCGTCGCTCGTGCTCGTCTGCGCGCCGCCGGCCTGCACGGCAGCATGCGCTGGCTGTCTCACGCCGAGGACAGGGAGTGGGTGGCCCGCCGGTTCGCGCTGCCGCTCCAAGACACCAGATGGGCGCGTCGGACGCACCTCGTCGGCCTCCGCCACTATGCGCTGACGCAGCGCTGCATGGTGGTCGAGGGTTCGGACGCCATCCGAGCCACCGTCGCGATCGCCGGTGACGTCGCCTCCCTGCCGGACCGATACATCCTCGCGTTCGTCCACAGCCCCGCGATGTGGGTGTGCATGTACGGGCTGGCCAACGCGGGGGTCCCGGTCGCACCGGTGGTCGCGGACTGGTTCTGGGAGGACGGGCTGGCCGAGGTCCGGACGGCGGCGATCACGCCTCAAGGCGGATCGATCATCGATGCGCGTGAAGGATTCGCGCGGGTCCGCGCGGCGCTGATGGACGGCGCGGCCCCGGCTCTCGCCGTCGACGTCCCCGGGTCGACGCCCGCGCGCTTCCTGGCCAAGGAGGCTCGGATCCGCAGCGGCATCGCGAGGCTCGCCCAGGCGACCGAGACCCCGATCGTTCCCGTTCGCGGCGCCTTCGCCCGCGGTCGCCCGGTGGCGGTCGTCGGTGCACCCATCGCTCCGCAGGACGACGTGGCCGCGCTCCTGACGACCGTGCTGGCCGCCGTGGAGGCGCCGCTGCTCAACCATCCCGAGCGCTGGATGCCCTACACGGCGGAGCTGTGGCCCGACCGTGCCGGCCCGTACCGGGCTGCGTACGCGGAGGACCAACCTGTGCCCGAAGTAGGATCAGCGGCATGAGTTCGCCCCGGCGTGCTGGCGGTTCCGGTGAGGGCGACGCGCTCGTCTACGCGTTTCGCGTCGTCCGCGAGCGTGTCCGGCTCATCGTGGGTGTGACGATCGCGTGCGGGATCCTCGCGTTCCTGTACTCGTCGACCCGAGCCGAGACGTTCGAATCGACGGCGCAGGTCGTGTTCGGCCAGAGCCAGCTCGAGGACCAGGTCCTGCAGAGCAACTCACAGTCGGCGACGCCCGAACGCGACGCCGCCACGCGGGTGCTCGTCGCGACGAGCCGGGAGGTGGCCGCCCGGGTGCAGCGGCGCCTGAAGACCGACATTCCGCCGGAGACGCTGACGGCGTCCATGGTCGTCGAGGCCGAACCCAACGCCGACATCCTGAACTTCACCGCGTCGGCCGACGATGCGCAGGTCGCGGCGGACCTCGCAAACGGATTCGCCCTCGAGTACATCGCGTTCGAGCGTGCCTCTCTGCTCACGCAGATCAAGCGGGCGCAGGCCGACTACAACGAGCGGCTCTCCAACCTCACGCCCGGCAGCCCCGCCTACGAGTCGGTGCGGGCCCAGCTGGAACGACTCACGACGCTCGAGGACCTCGGGGCGACCGACTCGAAGGTGATCAGCCAGGCGACGCCGTCCGCGACGCCGTCCTCGCCCCAGCCCCGCCGTGATGCGCTGCTCGGACTGATTCTCGGGGCGCTGCTGGGACTGACGATCTCGTTCCTGATGGACCTGCTCGACCGGCGCGTGAAGTCGCTGGACGACTTTGAGCGCATGTACGGGCTGCGTGCCCTGGCGTCCACGCCGCGGACGTCGTTCGTCATCCCGGCCGACGAGCTGTCGTCACCGGTCTTCGAGCCGTATCGCATCCTGCGCACCGCGATCAGCTTCGCCGAGGCGCGGCGCGAGACGAAGGTCCTGCTGGTCACGAGCGCGGTGTCGGGGGAGGGCAAGACCTCCGTCGCGCTGAACCTCGTGCGGGCGTTCGCGCAGTCCGGCCAGCCCGCCATCCTCGTCGAGGCCGACCTGCGCCGGCCGTCGCTGCGCAACCGGATGGTCATCGACGACCGCGAGGGCGGCCTCACCACCGCGCTGACCGGCCGGCACCGCGCCCGCGACCTGCTGCGCGACCTGCCTGGGGAACGCGGCAGCGGCGCCCTGCTGCTTCCCGCCGGCCCGCTCGCACCCAACGCGCCGCAGCTGCTGTCCAGCGCGCGCATGACGGAGGTGCTCGCCGAGCTGACCACGGGCCCCGAGGTCATCGTCATCGACGCGGCGCCGCTGCTGCCCGTGGCCGACACCCAGGTCCTGCTCGACAACCCGCAGATCAACGCGACCATCATCGTCGGGCGGGCGTACGAGACCAAGCGCGAGGACATCCGCCGCTGCCGCTCGATTCTCGACACCCACGAGTGTGAACCGCTGGGGATCGTCGTCACCGGGCTGGACCCGATCGAGCGGTACGAGTACTACCGGCCCGAGACACCTTCGCGCCCCGCGTCACCGACGCCCGTCGAAGCCGCGCGGTAGCGCATGGGGACGACCCGGCTGCCGAGCATCCGGATGCCCCGGCCGCTGGCCGGGGCCGACCCCGAGTTCGGGTCCGTCCTCGGGCTCCTGGCCTGCGGCGGGCTGCTGCTGACCCTCGGCGCGGTCCTGGTCGTCGGGGTCGTGGGACTCGCGGTTCCGCTCGTGGTCGTCGGCCTGCTGGCATGCCTGCGGTGGCCGGCGCTTCCGGTGGGCCTGGTGGTCGGGCTGACCCTGGCCGTCGACCAGTACTGGGGCGAGACGTACGCGGCGGGATATCCCCTGTGGCGCGGAGCCGTGGGCGGGTTCTCGCCCTGGGAGCTGCTGCTGTACCTCGCTCTGGCGTCCGTGGTCCTGGACTGCGTGCGCCGCCGTCGGCTCCCGCCCATGCCCGGGCTCATCGCCGCTCCGCTGCTGCTCATGGCTGTCGCGTTCGCCGTCGGCTCGTTCGTCGGCTACAGCGGCGGCGCCGGGTTGAAGACCCAGATCGACGGGCTGCGCAACGTGCTTCCGGTCGTCATCATCGCGCCGCTCGTCGCCGCCGTGCTGCCGCCTGAGCGCGTGCGCCCGGTCCTCGGTGCGACCGCTGTGCTGATCGGTGCGAAGGCGCTGTTGGGCCTGGGGCTCACGATGCAGCGCGGCGGTCCGAGCCTCGAGAACCTCGTGTTCTACGAGATCACCATGAACTGGGTCTTCATGGCGTTCGTGCTGTGCGTCATCGCCTGCCGCGTCTGCGGGGTGTCCGTCCCGTGGTGGGTCTGGCTCGCGGCCGGGCTCGCGCTCCTGATGTTCGTCATCGGGCTGAAACGGGCGCTGTGGATCGGGTCCGTCGCCGGCATCGGGCTCATCCTTGTGCTCGGGCTCGGGCGCGTGGGCAGGCGGCTGTTGGTCCCGGCGGTGGTGGTCACCGCGGCACTCGGCTGGCTGCTGCTGTCCGTCGGCGTCACGGCCGAGCTGAACGGTCCGGTCGCCGAGCGGGTGTCGTCGCTGAACCCGCAGAAGGTCGCCACGAACACCCAGGACCGGTACCGCCTCGACGAGCGGGCGAATGTCTGGATCGGCATTCGCGAGCAGCCGTTGCTCGGGCTCGGCCAGGGGGTGCCATGGCGGGCGGTCGAGCCGCTCGGCATCGAGCACGAGTCCGCGCGTGACTACGTCCACTTCGCGCTCCTGTGGTTCTGGATGAAGTACACGCTGCTCGGCGCGCTCGCCTACGTCGCGATCCTCGCGGGAGTGGTGATCGTCGGGATCCGCGTGCGCCGCGGGCATCCAGATCCGCTCATGCGCGCGGTCGGGCTCGGCGTGGCGGCGTCGTTCGTGGCGCTCGCCATCGCGGAGCTCACGGTGACCTGGACCGGCGCCAATCCCGCCTTCACCGTCACGGTCGGCGCGGCGATCGGCGTCCTGGCGGTCCTCGACGTTCAGCGGCGGGCGCTCAGTCGTCCAGCCGGGGCGGCGGCTGACGCCGCGCGAGGGCCCGCAGCTCGGCCAGGTTGATCGCGCCGAGCACGACGAGCAGGGCCGAATAGCAGACCGCCGTGACCGCGACGAGCACCACCAGTGGCGCGCCGGCCGCGTCGAGTCCCCACAGGACCAGCCCCGTGATGACGGCGGAGATCGCGATGCGGATGAGCCGCGGCGTCACGATGCTGAACCGCAGCCGGGATGAGACCAGCCGGTAGGTCAGGAGGGTCACCACCGCCTCGACGATGAGGACCGCCCACGCCGCCCCCTCGAAGCCCATCCGGATGATGAGCAGCGGGTTCAGGATGAGCGCGAGGGTGACGGACGTCAGGGCGATGAAGATGAGCTTGCCCTGGAGACCCAGGACGATGACCATGTTGTCGAGCGGGTACGTCACGGCGACGAGCACGAACGCCGCCAGGAGGATCGGCAGCGCGGGTGCGGCGGCAGCGAACTCCGCGCCGAACAGGAACTCCAGCAGCGGACCTCCCGCCACGATCGCCAGCGGGATTCCCGGCAGCGACACCATGACGAGGTAGTCGATCGCCGTCTCCAGTACGCGGCGGACCCGTGCGGGGTCGGCCTGCTGCACGGTCGACATGATGGGCAGCAGCGTCGTCATGACCGCCATCGGGATGAAGTGGGCCTGCTCGAAGAGCCGCGACGCCGCGCCGTAGAGCCCGGCCTGCACGTCGCCCTGCAGCTCGAACACGAAGATCTGGGGGGCGCGCGATCCGACGGACATGAGGATGCCCGCACCGCCCAGCGCGAGGCCGGCCTTGATGATCGGCCGCCAGAGATCCGGGGCCGGCCGCAGCGGCTGGCGCATCTGCCGGATCGAGAGGACGGCCTGCAGCCCGGCGCTCACGAGTGACACGGCCAGGAAGGCCGCGGCGTAGGCGACGATCCCGGCGTCCCGTGCCGCGAGCGCCAGCACGGCGGCGAGCCAGCCGAGCGAGTTCACGGTCAGCACGATCATCGTGACGTCGTTGCGGACGCGCAGCTGGTTGAAGACCCGCAGCACGCTCGGGACGCTGCCGAGCAGCGTGGCCGACAACAGCACGCCGGCGAGTTCCATCTCGCCGGAGTCGGCGATGATGAGGCACGCGATCGCGGAGATGACGGCCGCGGGGAGGGACAGCAGGAGCCGGAGCACCGCGAGCGCACCCACCCAGTCGCCCTCGCGCTTGCTGTCCCTGGCGGCCCGGGAGACGACCGCCGGCTCGAGGCCCAGTTCACTGAAGACGACCGCGAGCTGGATGATCGCGAACAGCGTCGTCCACTGGCCGTAGCGGGCGTCACCCAGGCTGCGGACGAGCAGGACGGTGACGACGATGCCGAGGATCAGGTTGCCGCCGCGAGCGATGACCTGCACGAGGATGTCGGCGGCGGCGCGGCGGCCGCCCACCTCCGGTGTCCGGTCAGGCATGAGCCACGGCGGCGTCGATGGCGGCCAGGAAATCGACCCAGGGCCGGACGAGCGGTGCGAGGACCGCGAGCAGGGCACGCAGCGCGCTGAAGTCGTCGTCGAGCTCCCAGGCCCAGTGCAGGGTGACGCAGGTCCAGACCGCCGCGGAGGAGGCTCCGAGCGCGCGCGCGGGGTCGAGCAGGTCGGCAGCGGTGCCGTACAGCGGGGCGTAACAGGGCTGGTAGACCGTTCCCCTCCAGAACAGCGGGGAGCGGCGGTACCCGACACGCTGCACGGACTCCGGGCCGCCCGTGACGACGGCGAACCGCTCGGCGAGGACCGGCCACTGGGCGGCGCCGAACGTGTTGTACGGCGGGACGAGCACGCGGGGATGGACGCCCTGCTCGGCCAGGAACGCCAGCCCGCGGTCGAGCAGCGCGGCGAGGTCGGCGTCGCTGCGTCCCTCGAGCTCGGTGTTGTTGGGCATGTGCGTCGTGCGGGTGCGGTGATCGTGGCCGTGCAGCGCGAACGCGACGCCGTCGTCGTCCAACCTGCGCAGCATGGCGAGTTCGTCGACGTCGAGTGGACGCCCCCCGGTCCGGGTGCAGTCGAGCGGCTGGTGCGCGAGGGCGGGCTGGACGGCGACGAGGTACGGGACGCCCGCGTCGCGCATCGTCTCGTGGAAGCGCCAGTAGTGCTCGATGCCGTGGTCGGGCCGGTCGAGCGTGTCGAAGTTCGGGTACTCGTCGACGCGGACCAGGACGCGGGGCGCGCCGTCGGCCTCGGGGCCGAGGACCGCGCGCCGTGCCGCATGAAACGCTTCGAGCGAATCGTCGCGGTAGCCCGGCCGGCCCTGCTCGTAGCGCCTGCGCTGCAGTCGGCGCATGGGCCACGCCGGGACGCGTGGTGCGCGGACGACCTCGCGGACGACCGGATGATCGAGTTCGGCGGGTGTCACCCGTCCGTCCGCGAGCGCATCGCCGAACAGCAGCGCGGCGCTCCGTCGCTCATCGGCCGTCATCCCCACGCCGGCCGCCCCGCGCGCCGGCGGGCGGCGACATCGTCGAACAGCTCCGCGTAGCGCGCCCATTGGGCGTCCCAGCTCGCGTCCACGGCGGTCTGCCGCGCTGCGACGCGCATCGCCGCCCGCGCGTCGGCGGGAAGAGCGAGGAACGTTTGCAGCGCGGCGCGCAGCTCACCGGGGTCGGTGGGCCGGTCGAGCAGCAGCCCCTCCCGGCCGTCGCGCATCAGCTCCGCAGCGCCCGCGTGCCGTGCCGTGATGACGGGTGTGCCACACGCGAGCGCCTCGGTGATGACGAGTCCGAACGGCTCGTACGACGTGGGGAAGACGAAGGCGTCGGCGGCCCGCAGGAAGGGCGCGACGTCCGGCCGGTGGCCGAGGAACCGCACCCGCGGCGCGATCTCGAGGTCGGCTGCGAGCGCGCGGAACGGCGCGTCGTCGTCGCCGCCGACCACGAGCAGTTCCCACGGCGCGTCGCGCAGGCCGGCCAGGGCACGCAGCAGCGGCTCGAGCCCCTTCCGGCGGAAGTACATGCCCACGAACGCCAGCACGACCCTGTCATCGGCCACGCGCGCCTGGGGCGGAAGCGCCGCACGGGCGGCGTCAGCGGAGGACGCGGGCGCGAACCCGTCGATGTCGACCCCGTTGTGGATGACGGTCATCCGGGTTCTGGGCACGTGGTGGAAGCGGTGCAGCTCGTCGGCGACGACGCGGGAGATCGCGACCACCGCGGCGTCGGCGCGCCGGCTGCTGTAGACGTGTCGCTCCCAGCGATCGGTGATGGCGTGGCGCGGGTAGACGTGGCTGAGCACACCCTTGACCGCGGCGCCCGCCCGAACATCGGCCAGCCACGCGGCGTAGCAGGAGTGGGCGGTCACGACGTCGGCCCGCAGTGCCTGGCCGTCGTGGACGTGGACGATGTCGTACTGCTCGCGGCGCAGCGCACGGTCGGCGTGGTGGGCGAACGACGGCACGTCGAGCCAGACCGGCCGTCTTCGCATGGGCACGGTGACGAACCGCACGCGGCTCGCCGGGTCGGCGTCGAGCACCTCGTGCGCGTACACGTCGACGTCGTCGCCGTCCCGCGCGGCACGGTCGGACAGCTCGGCGAGCACACGGGAGACGCCGCCCTGGCGGTTGTAGTACCTGCCCACCATCGCGACTCGCACGTCGCTCAGCCTCGCAGGGGAGCGGTCCGCCCTGCGACGGCCGAGTTGCAGAGGGCGAGCCAGCGGGCGGCGAAGTCGTCGAGTCCGGCGGTGGCGAGCGTGAACTCCCGGGCGGCTGCGGTGAGGGGAGCCGTGTCGGCCTGCTGGAGCGTGCGCAGTCCTGCGGCGATGCTCTCGACCGTGGGCTCGATGCTCAGCTGCGCGTACGCCGGGACCGCGGCGAGGAGATCGGCCATCCAGCCGACGGGTGGGGCGACGATCGGCGTTCCGCAGGCGGCGGCCTCGGCGAACGCGAGGCCGAAGGCCTCGTAGCGGGTGGGCAGCAGCAGGCAGTCGGCCGCCCGGTACGCGCGTGCGAGGTCGTCGGAGTCGAGGGCGCCCAACTCGGTGGCGCCGGGCAGCGTCCCGAGGCCGGCGTGCAGCACGGCATACCCCGCGTCACGAGCGCCCTGCACGGCGACGTCGGCGCCCTTGCCCCATTCCGCGCGGCCGACGAACAGCGCGGTCGGCCCGTCCAGGCCCAGCGCGCTGCGCGCCGCGCTGCGGTCACCGGGGGCGAACACCGCGGTGTCGACCCCGTGCCCGGCGACGACCGGGTCGCGCATGCGGTAGTAGCGCCGCAGCTCATCGGCGACGCCCTGAGACACCGCGACGCACGTCGCGTGACGGCCGCCCAACGCCTCGCAGGCGGCCTGGAACGTGACCCGGCGGAACCGGTCCTGCGGGGTCAGGCCGCCTCCTGCCGCGCGGGTCAGGCCGACGAGGGTGCAGTGGTAGACCTGGATCTGCGCGAGCGCACGCGGCGTGCCCCATCCCAGCCAGTTGTTGCCGATGACGAGGTCGGGACGCACTGCGATGGCGGCGGATACCGCGGCGCGTGACCGCGCGAAGGCGCCCCCGCCGAGGCGATCGACCCACACGCTTGGCTCATTCCCGGGACCGACGATGTCCGCGGTCCAGCCCCCGGCGCGCAGCACGCCGGAAAGTTGCTGGCAGAAGCGCTCGATGCCGCCCGAGCGGCCATCCGGGAACGGGGACAGCAGGGCGGCATGCGGCACCGAGCGAGGGTATCGACAGGTGCGGCGCGAGCCGTCCGCCATCGGACCACTTGCGACAGTCGTTTAGGAGGTAGTATGCGAAGCTACTCATGAACAAAAGATTTCTATGCAACTGATCAGACGACGCACCGTAATCGCGGCTGCAGCTTCGGCTGCGGCTGCGGCTCTCGCACTTCAGACGGCGCCGGCGAACGCTGCGCCGTCCGCCCCGACGGTGAGCGACAACTTCAACGGGCGTACGGCGCTCGGCTCGAACTGGGGGACACCGGCGTCCGCGTCCGCGCCGCTGGCTCCCACCGTCTCCGGCGGGTTGCTGCGCACGACCGCCGCAGGGGGCTGGACATCCGCCTACTGGACCACCGCATTCGGTGCGAACCAGGAGGCCTATGTGACCAAGCGCTCGGCCGCACCCGTCGGCGTCGGCGCGTGCCTGCGCCATCCGGGTTCCGGCACCCAGGAGGGCTACTCGCTCGAGCTCAGCGCATCGGGCGTTCCGTGGCTGTGGAAGTACAAGAACGGGGTCGCCACGGCCATCTACCAGAACTTCACCGCGCTGGGTCCGGTCGCCGTGGGTGATCGCTTCGGACTGAAGGTCACCGGCACGGCGGTCGAATCCTGGCGTCAGCAGCCGGGCGGCGCCTGGCAGCTGCTGCGCTCCGATACGGACGCCGACGCGGGTGCCTGCGCCGGCTACCTCACCGTGACCGGTGGCGGCGGCGACCTGGACGACTTCGGGGGAACCGGTGCAGCCCTCGCCCCGCCGTTCGTCTCGATCTCGAGCCCGAACGTCGTGTCAGGCGTCTGGTCGGGCACGCAGACCATCACGACGACGGTCGGACCGTCGACTGTCGGCGTCCAGTTCAAGGTCGACGGACAGAACATCGGCCCCGAGGACACCACGCCGCCGTTCTCCGCGGCGTGGAACACCGCGCTGCCCATCAACGGCAAGACCTCGACCGGCGCGCACACGGTCACCGCGGTCGCTCGCAACCTCGCGGGCCAGACGTCGACGGCGACGGCGGGGGTTGCCGTTCGCAACGGGACGCTCATGGCCATGCACGGCGGGAAGGATGAGGCGCCGTCGGACTGGGACGCCACCGAGCGGCTCGGCTACGGGGTCGAGCGCATGGAGATCCTGATGACGGACAGCCCGGAGGACGTGGCGGCGAGGGTTGAGATGCGGCGCAACGCGGGACTCAAGGTGCTGCTCCTGGTCGGGATCGGCGACCAGTTCTCGGCGGCCAACGCCTGGAACATCCTCGCCATCGTGGACGAGTTGGACCGTGGTGATCTCGTCGGCGTTGAGTTGGGCAACGAGACGTCGGCGATCGGCGGCACCGCCACGTCCATCGCCCTCGCGAAGGCGTATGCCCGCCTCGTCCGGGCTGTCGGCAGCGGGGCGGCCGGCACGGGTTCGCAGCCGTGGATGGCGGGGCTGAAGTGGCGCGGCATTCCGCTGTTCGCGCAGGGCGACCGTTTCGGCCGCGAGGATCCGCACTGGTTGTGGGAGATGTACAAGGAGGACGCCGCCAACGGGCTGAACCTGCATTTCTACGTCGACGCGTGGGTCCTGCACCCCTACGGCCCGCCGAAGTACTCGCCGTTCCGCGAGGGCTATGACCCGAATGCGCCGTTGACGGGTCTGGACAAGCGGCGTCTGTACGACACCGTGTGGAACATGGAGTACGACCTCGCCGAGCTGAGGAAGGGGGCAACGGGGCCGTCTGCTGCTGGGTTCGCCAGCCCGAACGGGCCGGCGTGGGCCGCCATTCCGCGGGCAGTGACCGAGTTCGGCGTCGCGTCGCGCGATGGTGACGTGGTCACAGCCCTGAATGGCAAGAACTACACGTGGGAGGAAGACCTGACCTACGCGCAGGCGGGGCTGGCGCTCAAGGAGGGTGTCAGTTGCCTGCTCGACTTCTACGGCGGGCGGACCGCATCGAGCGCGAACCGGCTCTGGAACATCACGGTCTTCCACGCACGCGACCAGGCGGCCTCCAGCACCCTGCGCGAACAGTCGTTCGGTGCCTTCCGCAACGACGGGGAGACCGAGAAGCCGGGGTACACCGGTGCGGTTCGCGATCTGCTGACCTTCCCGACCTCCACCTGCCCCACCGGGGGGATGGAGCAGATTCCGCAGTAGTGGCAGCGTGGGTGAGGCGGGCGAACCGGCCCGTCTCACCCACCCCCGATAGTGGGGACTGCAGAACCGGGCGACTCCCGCCGATAACGCGGGAGTGCGGCTCCCCTCGCCGACGAAGACGTTCGCCCTGCTGCTCCTGCCGCTGGCCGCCCCTGCGCTGAGCGTGGCGTCGCCAACGGTGGAAGAGCTCGACCGTGACGGCGTGACCGGGCTCATCGTGCAGCGTGACCCTGGGCTGTCCGCTGCGGCGCGGGAGCAGGTCCGCGACGATGCGGGGGTCGAGCACGTGCGGTCGCTGCCGCTCCCCGACACCGAGCTCGTCGATGCGCCCGAGGGTGACCTCGCCGAGGCGCTCGCCGAGCTGCGCTCCGACCCGGGCGTGCGCCACGTCGAGGTCGACGTCCCGGTCACGGCCTACGGCACGAACGACCCGCTCTGGAGCGAGATGTGGGCGCTGGAGAACGTCGGCAAGAGCAAAGGCACCGTCGGCGCCGATATCGCGATCCAATCCGCCTGGGCGGTGGCGCGTGGCGCCGGGCAGGCGGTCGCGGTCGTCGACTCCGGCGTCACGTGGTCGCATCCCGACCTCGTGGGGCAGCTCGATCTCGTCAATGCCTACGACTACCTCGACCGCGACACCACGCCGCAGGACACCCACGGGCACGGTACGCACGTGACTGGGACGATCGCGGCACTCGCCGACAACAAGGTTGGCATCGCCGGGGTCGCGCCGGCCTCGAAGGTGCTTCCGCTGCGGGTGATGGGCAGCGGCGGCGAGGGGCTCGTCTCCGATGTGGTCCAGGCCTTCGACCGCGCGGGCCGGCTCGGCATCCGGGTCGTGAACGCGAGCCTCGGTGCGTCGGCCTACACCAAGGCGCTGCGCGACGTGATCGCCGCGTACCCCGAGACGCTGTTCGTCGTCGCGTCCGGCAACGACGGCAAGGACGTCGACGCGGCCCCGACCTTCCCGTGCGCGCTCCCCCTCGCGAACATCATCTGCGTCGGCGCCACGGACGCGGCCGACAACCCGGCGTCCTTCTCGAACCGCGGCGCGACCGCGGTCGATCTCCACGCCCCGGGCACGAAGATCCTCTCGACGTGGAAGAGCTTCGGCACCTACATCACTGCCAGCGGCACCTCGATGGCCTCGCCGCACGTCGCCGGGGTCGCAGCCCTCATGTTCTCGGCCGACCCCACGCTGTCGGCGACCCAGGCGAAGGCCAAGCTCCTCGCCGGCACCGACCGCATCCCCGCGCTGGCCGGGCACTCGGCCTCGGGCGGCCGGCTCGACGCGGCCGGCGCCCTGAACGCACCGGCGCCCCCTCGCGATGACGACGCCGACGGCATCCCCGACCCGAGTGATCTCTGCCCGGGCGTCCCCGACCCGGTGCAGCGTGACGCCGATGGCGACGGCCTCGGCGATGCGTGCGACCCGACCCCGGTGCCCCCGGCGTCGGCGGCCCCTGTGCCGGTGGTCGTTCCGGCGCCCGCGGCGGCGGTGACGCTGAAGTCGGTCCGCCGCAGGGGCAAGGTCGTCCAGGCGTGCAAGAGCGTGTCGAAGAACGCCCGGGCGTCACGGAAGGCGCGCAAGAAGTCCAAGTGCCAGACCAAGCAGGTCAAGCTCACGTTCACCGTGTCGGCGCCCGCCACCGTGCAGCTGGTCTACGAACGTCGTCGCTGTGTCCGCAAGCAGTGCCGCTTCACCGTCGCGACCCGCCGCAACGTGAAGGTCCGCGCGGGGCGCACGACGCTCACGATCGGCCCGAAGGTCGGCAAGCGCGAGCTCACCCGCGGGACGTACCGCGCGGTCCTGCGCCTCGGCGCGCAGCACGCCACCGTGCCCTTCACGGTGCGCTGACGCCCGTCCGCAGGTTCCTCGCGTAGGGTGCCTGCGATGAACGACGACGCGGTGCTTCGACTGGCCGAGCTCATCGTGCGCTTCGGCGCGAACGTCCAGCCGGGCCAGGTGGTGGCCGTCGGCGCCGAGCCGGGCAAGGAGCCCCTGGCGCGCGCCATCGCGACGGCGGCGTACGAGGCGGGCGCGAAGTTCGTCGACGTCACGTACTTCGACCTGCACGTCAAGCGGGCGCGGATCGCGCACGCCGCGGAGGACACGCTCGACTACGTGCCGCCGTGGTTCGGTGAGCGCATGACGCAGCTCGCCGACATGCACGGCGCGCGGATCGGTCTCACCGGCCCGGTCGCCCCGGGGCTCCTCGACGATCTGGACCCACAACGGGTCGCGCGCGACCAGCTGCCGTTCCTGAAGGAGACGATCGAGATCGTCAACGCGCGCACGACGAACTGGTGTGCGGCGCCGTGCCCGACCCCGGCGTGGGCCGAGCTGGTCTTCCCCGACCTGGAACCCGATGCCGCCCTGGACAAACTCTGGGAGCAGATCCTTCACGTGTGCCGCCTCGACGAAGACGACCCGGTCGCGGCCTGGGGGCAGCGCGCGGAGAAGATCGTCGGCGTCGCATCGCGGCTGAGCGAGCGCCGGTTCGACGCGCTGCGGTTCGTCGGGCCCGGCACGGACCTTCGGGTCGGACTGCTGCCGTCGTCGGCGTGGATCGCGGCGCGCTTCGAGACCGTCGACGGGCTGGTCCACATGCCGAACCTGCCGTCGGAGGAGATCTTCACCACCCCGGACCCGCTGCGGGTCGACGGCCACGTGGCGTCGACGAAGCCGCTGGTCGTGGCGGGCAACATCATCCGCGGCCTCCAGGTCACCTTCGAGGGTGGGGTGGCGACGCAGATCGACGCCGACGAGGGCGCCGACGTCATGCGCGGCATCACGCAGCGCGACGAGGGCGCAGCACGACTCGGTGAGGTGGCGCTGGTCGACGGCGAGGGCCGGATCGGCCCGCTGGGGACCGTCTTCTACGACACGCTGCTCGACGAGAACGCGGCCTCGCACAACGCGCTGGGCCGCGCGGACGCGATGTGCGTGGGCGACGAGGACAAGGACGCGATCAACGAGTCGATCATCCACATCGACTTCATGATCGGCTCGCCGGAGGTCGACGTGTTCGGCGTGACGGCGAGCGGGGACGAGGTCCCGGTGCTCATCGGCGGCGCCTGGCAGGTGTAGCGCGACGGAATCTCGCGCTACCCTGCGATGTCCCAGGAGAGGTGCCGGAGCGGTTGAACGGGCACG
>SYBY01000524.1 GCA_005788585.1 Actinomycetota bacterium
AGGAGTTACTACGATGTCCCTTCGCATCAATAACAACATTGGCGCGCTCAACGCGTACAATAACCTCAACAAGGTCAGCAGCCAGACTGAGAAGTCGCTGACCAAGCTCTCGTCGGGCTACCGCATCAACAGCGCGGCGGATGACGCCGCGGGCCTTGCGATCTCCGAGCGTATGCGCGGTCAGATCGGCGGCCTGAACACCGCGATGCGGAACATCTCGGACGGCATCTCCATGATCCAGACGGCTGAGGGTTCCCTCACCGAGGTTCACTCGATGCTGCAGCGTGTCCGTGACCTGGCGGTGCAGTACAAGAACAGCACGAACTCGACCTCGGACCGCACCGCGATCCAGAGCGAGGTCAATCAGCTGGCCTCCGAGATCGAGCGCATCGGCTCGACCGCGAAGTTCAACGGCATCTCGCTGCTGAACACGGCCGGCGCCGTGACGTTCCAGGTCGGCTCGGACGACTCGCAGGAGATCTCCGTCGCCACCATCTCGGTCGGTTCGACCGTCGGCACGAGCTTCTTCTCGCTGTCGGCCACGGGCACCTCCGACATCTCGGAGATCGACGCCGCCATCAACTCGATCTCGTCGACGCGCGCCACCTTCGGTGCCGTGCAGAACCGACTCGAGTACACGATGAACGCGCAGCGTTCGTACGCAGAGAACCTCACGGCCGCTGAGTCGCGGATCCGTGACGTGGACATGGCGCAGGAGATGGTCAAGTTCACGAAGAACCAGATCCTCGGTCAGGCTGCGAACAGCATGCTGGCTCAGGCGAACCAGAGCCCGCAGCAGGTCCTGCGTCTCCTCGGGTAGTCGGAAGGATCAGCAGTTCCTTGAACGTGGCGGGCGGTCCTTCGGGGCCGCCCGCTTCGTCGTTCGCGCACTTGTCCACACGGGGTGAAGTTCTGCGCGCAGGTGCCGAGCACCCGGGATGATGAGCGTCGAAGCCGTGATGTCCCGGATCGCCGAGTTGCAGACCGCACTCGCACCGCGCACGCCTGCGCAGACCGGGAACTTCGCCCAGACGCTCCAGAAGACGACCGCCAGCGCCCCCGCCGCCCTGACCGGGCAGCCCGCCGGCTATCAGCCGCTGGGCGCCGCCGGTGTGGCCGGCGCTGCCGGTGCCGCACCCGTCGCCCCGGCCGGGTCGGGCGTCGGCGCGAAGATGGTCGCCCTCGCGCAGGCCGAGGTCGGCCAGGCCGAGCAGCCCAAGGGCAGCAACGACTCCGCGCGGATCGCGGAGTACCGGACCGCGACCAAGGGCAGCGGCGTCGGGCCGTGGTGCAACTACTTCGTCTCCTGGCTGGCCAAGCAGTCCGGCGCCCCGCTGGGCGAGGCCGGGCAGGGCTTCGGCCTCGTCGACGCGTGCTACGCCTGGGCGCAGCGCACGGGCCGCGCGAATCCGATCGACAGCGGCCAGCCGCCGAAGCCGGGCGACCTCATCGTGTGGGACGAGCACATCGGCATCGTCGAGCAGGTGCTCCCCGACGGGCGGATCCAGACCATCGAGGGCAACTCGTCCGACCAGGTCTCCCGCCGCGTGCACGACGCCAAGGGCGGCGGCGCGCTCGGCTTCGTCACGATGTCCTGATCGACGTCGGCACTACCCGGAAGTGGTGGTTGACATCGATGTCTCTTGAGCAATCGAGCGCCCGCGCCGATTCAGAATCCACATCGACCTTCTGGAGTGCGCCGTGTTCTTGATCCGCCTTGGTATCCGAGCGAAGCTGCTCGGCACCGCCGCCGTTCTGGTCGCCCTGCTGGGCGTCGTCGCCGTTGTCGCCGTACATCACCTCGGCGAGATGCGCTCGGTCACCGGTGACGAGGCGCAGGCGGCGTACGACACGGCGCGCGTCGAGCTGCTGGTCGCCGTGGTCGCCGCTGTCACGCTGAGCTTCGCGCTCATGGCCGTGGTCGCTCGGGGAATCCTGCGCAGTGTCAACGACGGTCTTGAGCGCCTGAACATGCTGCGCGACCACTGCACGACCGAGCTGCGGCAGGGCCTGGAAGCGGTCGCCAACGGCGACCTCACCCATGCCGTCACGCCGGTCACGCCGCTCATCGAGCGGATCGCGAACGACGAGCTCGGCGACATGGCCCGCGCCATCAACGAGCTGCGCGACAACACCGTCGCCTCGGTCCAGGCCTACAACGACTCCTGCGTGTCGCTGGGCGGCATGATCGGCAGCGTCGCCGAGTCGGCGGCATCGCTGTCCGCATCCTCGCAGCAGATGGCCGCCACCTCTGAAGAGGCCGGGCGCGCGGTCAGCGAGATCGCCGGCGCGATCTCCGAGGTGAGCGCCGCGACCACCGACTCGGCCGGCCACGCTCAGGACGCTTCCGACGTCGCCGCGCACGCGCGGAGCGTCGCCGAAGCCGGAGGCGAGGCCGTCGGGCGTGCGAGCGAGGCGATGGAGTCCGTCCGTGTCGCATCGAGCGAGGCCAGTTCCGCCATCCGGGATCTGGGCGCCAAGAGCGAACGCATCGGCGGGATCGTGGACACCATCACGACGATCGCCGAGCAGACGCACCTGCTCGCGCTGAACGCGGCGATCGAGGCCGCCCGGGCCGGCGAGCAGGGGCGCGGGTTCGCGGTCGTCGCCGACGAGGTCCGCAAGCTCGCCGAGGAGTC
>SYBY01000525.1 GCA_005788585.1 Actinomycetota bacterium
AACCTGTAGTCCGTTGGGGGTTGCATGATCGGCCCGTCCGGCCGATCATGCAGCCATGGGTGAGCTTCCGCTCCTCGTGCGGTGTCTGCTGGCGGCCGCTCTGGCCGCCACCATCGTCTGGGCGTTCTTCGGCCGGGCACCCCGCCGCACGGTCTCGGTGCGCGCCGTCGTCTGGACGGGCTCCCTGGGCGTGGCCTGCTACGGCGCGGCCGCACTGGCGGTCGCCTTCGGCCGCTCGGAGGCCGCGATCCTCATGGCCCTCGCCGTCGAGGGGCTGTGCGCGACGGTGTGGCTGGCGCGCGGGGTGCCCCGGGACGAGGGCGACGACGACAGCGGCGGGGGAGGCGGCGGCCGGCCACCGCATCCGACCGGCCCGTCGCCGATCGACTGGGAGCAGTTCGACCGTCAGCGCGAGGCGTGGGCGGGCCGCACCGGGTCGCAGCCGCGGCCGCCGCAGCACGTGGCGTGACGCCACCCCGTCCACGGTGACCGGCAGGTCACCGTTGTCCTGGCGACGTCGATCTGCCGTTCGGGGTAACTAAGGTGCCGTGATGCTGATCGCCGAACGCGACGACGAGCTGGCCGCGGTCCAGCGGCTGCTGTCGTCCCTCGAGGCCGGCGCCGGTCATCCGCTGCTGCTGGAGGGACCCGCGGGCATCGGCAAGAGCACGGTGCTCGCCCGTGCCGTCGACGCCGCCCGCGAGCGCCGCGTGACGGTGCTGCGGGCCGCGGCCAGCGAGTTCGAGCAGACCCTCGCGCACGGCGTGCTGCGCCAGCTCCTCGAGCCCGTGATCCGGACCCGCGGCGGCCTGCTCCAGGGAGCAGCAGCGCCCGTCGGGTGGATCCTGCAGGACGGCGCGCAGGATCACGACGACGCGACGTTCGCGCTCCTCAACGGCGTGTACTGGTTCGTCTCCGCCCTGGCCGGCGAGGGGCCGTTGCTCGTCGCCGTCGACGATCTGCACTGGGCCGATCTCCCGTCGCTCAGGGCGCTCGACCACCTGCTGCGCCGGATCGACGACCTGCCCGTCGGCCTCGTCCTCACGGCACGGCCGGGGGAGCCCGGCGCGCCCCACGCGGTGCTCGACGAGCTGCGGCGCCGTCCGGGCGTGGAGGTGGTGACACCGCGGCCCCTGAGCATCGCGGGGGTGCGCGACGTCGTGCGCGAACGCGTGCCGGCGGCGTCTGACGCCGGCTGCGCGGCCTGCCACGCCGAGACCGCCGGAAACCCGCTGCTGGTCCACGAGCTGGTCCGCGCGCTGGCGGCCGACGGCGCACCCATCGACGGGCCGGATGAGGTCCGCCGCGTCGCGCTTCCGAGCATGGCCGAGCGGGTGCTGCGCCGGGTCGACAGCCTCGGGGGTGACGCGCCGGCGATCACGCGCGCGGCGGCGATCCTCGGCGACGGCGCCACGGCCTCGCAGGTCGCGGGGGTCGCGCAGACGACCGAACAGCGAGCCGAGACGGTGCTGCGGGCGCTCACCGGCCTCGAGGTGCTCGCCGATGACGACCCGTGCCGCTTCGGCCACCCGCTCATCCGGCGGTCGCTGCTCGACGACACCCCGGCGAGTGAGCGCGACGACCTCCACGCGCGCGCCGCCGACGTGCTGCGTGATGAGCCGCTCGCTGCCGCGGTGCATCTGACGGCGCTCCGGCCGGCCGGCGATGACCGCGTCGTCCAGGGCCTGCGGGACGCCGCGGCGCTCGCGATGGCCCGCGCGGCGCCCGACACCGCCATCGAGCTGCTGCGCCGGGGTGTGGCCGAGTACGCGGACGGGCCGGTCCCCAACATGCTCGTCGTCGAGCTCGGGCGCGCCGAGCTGGCGACGCGCGACCCGGCGTGCATCGCGACACTGCGCCGGGCCTACGACGCCGAGACCGACGTGCGGCGCCGGGCCGATGTCGGTCTCCTGCTCGCCGAGGTGCTCAGCCACGCCGGACTGTGGGATGGGCTGGTCGCCGTCCTCGACGAGCTCGGCGGGCTGCCGGAGGCGACGCACGACCGCGCGGCCGACATCCAGCTCCTCCGTTTCGCGCTGATGGCCCACGATCCGCGGTTCGCCGCAAAGGTGGACACCGAGGCGGCGCAGCTCCTCCCGGCGACCGTCGGCGAGGGCTGGAGGCCCCGCGCCATGGCCGCCGTGCTGAGCTCGTCCGCCGCGTTTCGCGGGGACGCCGAGCACGCGCGCGAACTTGCCGTCCGCGCGTTCGACGACGGTGTCCTGCTCGGCGACCGGTCGGCGAGCCTCTGGGCGGCAATGACCGCGAGCTTCTCGACCGTGCTGCTCGACGACGCCGCCTTCAGCCGCAGGGTCGCCGGGGCGCTGGCCGCGCGCGGCCGCGACAGCGGCGCCGTGCTCGCTTTGGGCGGCGCACGGTTGATGGAGACGGCGCTGCTCGCGCGATCCGGTCTCGTCGGGAGCGCCGCCGTCGATCTCCGGGCCCTGATGGACATGATCGCCGGGACGGGCATGACGATGTGGGCGATCAACGTCCTGCACATCTGCGTCGACGTGCTCGTCGAGCGTGACGATGTCGACGACCTGGTCGACATCGTCGAGACGCTGGAGATCGGCCCGCCGTTCGCCGATTCGACGGCCGGGGGCCAACTCGCGGAGCTGCGCGGGCGCGTCCGGCTCCTCCGGGGCGACCGCGCGGCGGCGATCGACGACCTGCGGGTGGCGGTGGCGGTCGATCGCTCGCTTCGGATCGCGCCGATCGCCAGCGTCGCACGGTCCGAGCTGGCGCTCGCGCTGGGGCCGGACGACGTGGAGGAGGCACTCGAGCTCGCGCGCGAGGAGCTCGACCTGGCGCAGCGGACCGGACTCGCGCGAGGCGAGGGGGTGGCGCTCCGGGCACTGGGCCAGCTCACCGGCGGACCGGCGGGGCTCGACCTGCTCGAAGAAGCGGTCCGCCGGACCGCGAGCGATGACCTCGCGCTCGAACATGCGCGGTCGCTGACCGCCTACGGTGCGGCGCTCCGCCGCGGCGGGCGGGTCCCGGCGGCGCGCGAGGTCCTCGCAGACGCGGCGGACCTGGCCCATCGCGGCGGGGCGACACGGCTCGAGCGGCGTGCGGCTGAAGAGCTCCGCGCCGCGGGAGCCCGGCCCCGGCGCCGGGCGCGCCACGGGGTCGACGCGCTGACCCCGACCCAGGACCGTGTCGCGCGGCTCGCGGCCACGGGGGCGTCGAACCCGGAGATCGCGCAGGAGCTGTGGGTCAGCGTGAAGACCGTGGAGACGCACCTCTCCGGCGCCTACGCCAAGCTCGGCATCAGCGGGCAGGGCGCGCGCGGAGCGCTCGCCCGGGTGCTCAGGGAGGCACCCTGAACTTTGGCCGTCAGGTTGCGGAGGCCACGTGCGGGGACCTACGTTGGAGGGCATGGGTCAGACCGGGCGACGGATGCTCAGCGCGCAGGTGGTGGTGCCGATGGCGATCATGCTGGCGCTGCTCGTCACCGCACCAGCCGCACCTGCCCGCGACCCCGGCCTGCTCGGGCAGTGGCCGGTGGACGCGATCACGGGCACCGGCGCGAGCGCGACGACGGCTGACATCTCGGGCAACGCGCAGACCGGCGGCTTCGAGAACACGCCCACCCTGCAGGCGGGCCGGTTCGGCAGCGCCCTGAATCTCGCGGCCAACCCCCAGCGGATGCGCGTCGGCAACCCCGGCGGGGCGTGGCCGCTCGAGCCGACCTCCCAGGTCTCCGTCACGGCCTGGATCAAGTCGGCGAGCTTCCCCGGCGCCCTGCGCTACATCGCCGCGAAGGGCAACTTCGGGTCGCTGCCGAGCTGCAACGGCGGCTCCTACGCGCTGTACACCGGCTACTCCTCGCCCGGTGGCGCGAACCTCGGGCTCACGTTCTACGTCTGGACGTCCGGCGGCGCCGCCGTCCTCTCGCCGGTGCTGCCCTCGACGCACCCGATCTGGACCGACAACGCCTGGCACGCCGTGACCGGCACCTACGACGGCGCGCGGGTGCGCCTGTACGTCGACGGGGCGGAGGTCGGGGCCGGAACCGCCGCGAGCGGCACGATCCAGTACTCGGGATCGATCGCGGACGCGTTCACCGTCGGCCGGTACGCCGATCCCGGCTGCCCGGACCCGTCGCAGTTCCCCGGCGGGATCGACGAGGTCCGCGTCCACGACCGCGCGCTGACCGCCGCGCAGATCGGCAAGCTGCACGACCCGGCCGCCACCGCCCCACCCGATCTGGCCGAGCCGCCGGCGGATGGGAGCCCGCCCTCCACGCCGCCCACTCCACCGTCCCCGCCGGAGCCCGCGGCCCCGCCGGTCGCGCGGCTCACCGCCCCCGCCGGGACCCAGTCGGTGTCCCGGCCGTTCATCCTCGATGCGAGCGCCACGCGGGGCGCGACCGCGCTGCAGTGGGACCTCGACGGGAACGGCAAGCAGGACATCGTCACCCCGGCGAGCCGGCCCTACCTGAGCGTGCGCCCGGTCGCGACCGGCCCGACGCGCGTGACGCTGACCGCCGTCGGGGCGGGCGGCGCGACGTCGAGCACCACGACGTCGGTCGCGGTGGGGGGTGCGAGCCTCTCGGCGGCGGCGCTGAAGGCGGTCAAGCCGATGCTCATCGCCACGGCTGCCTCGTCGCCGGCGAAGCTCCGGCCGTCCGAGACGGTCGCGCAGCAGCTGCAGCTGCTGAAGGGCGTCTGCCTGGATGGCGCCACGGTGACGTTCGGGCTCGTCGAGGCGTTCGGATGCTTCGCCCGCACGTCGAACCTCGACGAGGTGCCCGGCGACGTCCGTGACGTCGTGCGCCGCCACTACGACTCCGAGCGCTACCCACTCCTGGCGCAGACGATCTGCACGCTCGCCGCCCGCGGCGAGCGGCCCCAGAAGCTCTGCGACGACGCCAAGGCGATGTTCGCCGCGCGCCAGCTCGACGTCTACGTCACGCAGGCGCCGGTCACGCTGAACGGCATGCGGATCGCTCCCAAGAGCGGGTCGGCGATCGCGCTGTACCCCAAGCAGCAGCGCCTGATCGCCAGTAACGCCACCCTCAGCTGGGGGTCGTTCACGATCCAGCCCGGGGTGATCGACCTGAACCTCGAGCGCCAGCAGAGCATCGACGGCATCCGCTACTCCGGCTCGCCCGCCGGCACGCCCGGCCCCAACGGCCTCGTCCCTCCCGGCGGGCGGGCCCGCCTGCTGTACTTCGACGCCGCCAGGAGCGTCCCGTCGATCGGCGGCTTCAAGCTCAACGGCACCGCCGAGCTCTCGCTGACGGCCATCGACGGCGTGCGCTCGGCCATTGCGAACGTGCACCTCCAGCTGCCGCCTGAGTTCAACATCTTCGGGGGCCCTGCGCCGACCGGCGACGTGCGCCTGCGCTCCTCCAACGCGGCGCCCGGCCCGAACCTGGACAACCTCGACCTCCAGGTGCCCGAGGCGAACCTCGGCGCCGCCTACCTGCGCGACGTGCGCTTCCGCTACGCGAGGGACGGCGGCATCGACGGCGACCGCGAACCCGGGACGTCCTGCGATCGCAACGAATGGAAGGCGCAGGCGAACCTCTACATCGGCGGGCAGCCGGGGAACCCCAACGCGACCGCGATCCTCATGGCGCCGCAGCCCAGCCAGAACGGCATCGGGTTCTGCCGGGGGTCGTTCAAGCACGCGGGCTTCCGGCTGGAGCTGGGCAGGACGGTCCGGCCGCAGGTCTTCCCCGGCGTGTTCCTCAGCCAGCTGAACTTCGCGATGCAGCTCGACCCGACGTTGCTGCGCGGCGGCGCGGGCCTGTCGATCGGGGACATCACCCAGGTCGACGGCGCGTTCCTGGTCGCGTTCGCGACCCCGGGCCAGCCGTACCGCCTGAGCGCAGGTGACGCCGGGGCGGAGTTCGCCGCGCTCGAGGGCCGGGTGTTCCAGAGCACGACGATCGCCGCCGGCGGAGCCGTGAAGGTCAACGTGCCGAAGTTCGGCCAGCTCGGCCTCGGCAACGGCGCGGTCATGTACTCCTACCCGGACTTCGTCGCGTTCGGCGGCTCGGTCCGTGTCGTGCTGCCCGGCCTGTCGGTGGAGGGCGGCCTGAACGGCTGGGTCGAGATCGACGCGCGGCGCTTCTCGCTGGGCGGCAGCGCGCAGGCGTGCATCGCGGGCTTCCGGTTCGCCTGCATCGGCGCGCAGGTGCTGGTCGGCAGCCGCGGCGTGTCGGCGTGCGGCAACATCGGCGGCAAGCGCCAGAAGGACGGGTCGTTCAAGGGCGGTCTGAACCCGGGCGCCGGCCTGCTGTGGAGCGACCCCTGGCCGACGATCTGGCTCATCGACGGCTGCAAGCCCTCGCGCTTCTGGACCGTGTCATCGCGCCCCCGGGCCAAGGCGGCCCAGGGTCCGGCCGACCAGGTGCGGTTCACCGTCACGAAGGGCGAGACGGTCAAGAACCTGCGCATCGCGGGGGCCGGCGGGGCGCCGAAGGTGCGGATCACCGGACCCGGCGGCCAGCGCCTGGACATCGACGGCGACACGAACGTGCAGGACAAGGCGCTGGCCGGGTTGCGCCAGCCCGAGGGCAACGTGACCTGGGCCGGTGTGGACGCCGGCCCGACGGGCGAGTACCGCATCGAGCCGCTGCCCGGCTCGGTCCCGATCACCGGCCTGGAGGCCACGCGCCCGGACTACTCCAGCGCGTACACGGCGTCCGTCAGGACGACAGCTCCGTCGCAGGAGGTGCTCGGCGCCCGCGCCGCGGCGACCGGCACCCGGACGCTGCGGTACGACACGGGCCGTCCCGCCGGGCAGGTCGTCACGTTCGTCGAGCAGGGCGCCGACGTGAACCGGATCATCGGGACCTCCCGCGGCGGCAAGGGCACGCTGCGCTTCACCCCGGCGCCGGGTCGCGCGATCTCCCGGCGGATCGTCGCGCAGGCCACGATCGACGGCGTGCCGATCCCCGAGCAGGTGGTCGCCCGGTACCGCGTCGCGGCGACCACGACCGCCAAGCGGGCTGCGAGCCTCACGGTGCGGCGCAGGGGCAGCGGCGTCCGCGTCGGCTGGGCGCCGGTCGCGGGCGCCCGGGCGTACAGCGTCACGGTGAAGCCGGCCAACGGCCCGTCGCGCGCGCGGCGCGTCGGCGCGGGGGTGCGCGCGCTGACCATCGGACGCGTGCCGCGCGACTACGCCGGCACGGTCACCGTCGCCGCGCAGGATGCGCTCGGGCGCTGGGGCAAACCGCGCAGCGCACGGTTCACGCGCCGCAACCGCCCGTTCACGGCCCTGCAGTCGCGCGCGCGAAATCAGCGGCGCGACAACCGCTGATCTGCCGGTCGCGCGGGCTAGGCTCCCGCGTGTGGGGCGCATCGTCGTGGGCACGTCGTCGTGGGCCGATCCAGGCTTCATCAAGACCTGGTATCCGCCGGGGCTCGCGGCCCGTGACCGGCTGGCGTTCTACGCCGAGCGCTACGAGGGGGTGGAGGTCAACGCGAGCTTCTACGCCGTCCCCGAGGTCAAGACCGTGCAGCGCTGGGCGCAGATCACGCCGCCGGACTTCACCTTCGACGTGAAGCTGCACCGGCTGCTCAGCCGCCACGCCGCGCCGATCGAGTCGCTGCCACCACAGCTGCGCGACCTCGCCGACGTCACGGCCCGCGGTCGCGCACAGCTGTCCGAGGAGCTGGAGGAGGCGATGGTGGGGGCGGTCAAGGACGCCATCGGGCCGCTGGAGGAGGCCGGCAAGCTCAGCGCGTTGCTGCTGCAGCTCTCGCCGTCGTTCTCGCCCAAGCACCACGAGCTGGCCGAGCTCGCGCCGATGCTCCAGTCGTTCGCGCCCCGCACCGTCGCTGTGGAGTTCCGCCACCGGTCGTGGGTCGAGGGCGACCGGCTGGAGACGACGCTCGCCTGGCTGGACGAGCACGATGCCGCGTTCGTCTGCACCGACGGCCCGCAGGGCGATGCGCCGACCATGATGCCGCGGGTCGACGCCGTGACCAGCCCGGAGATCGCCTACCTGCGGATGCACGGCCGGAACGCCGAGGGGTACCTGAAGGGCAAGAGCGTCGCCGAGCGCTTCGACTGGGACTACGCCGACGACGAGCTGCAGGCGCTCGCCGAACGGGCGAAGGCGCTCGCCGAGGAGGCCGGGCAGGTGCGGATGATGTTCAACAACAACCGCGACGATCTCGCACCGCAGGCCGCCACCCGCATGCGGATCCTGCTCGGCCAGGATCCCGGCCCGCCGGCGGGCCCACCGCAGGGTGCGCTCCTGTAGTCGCGCGTGGGACACTCAGCGCATGCGCCGCGTCCTGCCCGTTCTCGCGCTCCTGGCAGCACTCGGCGGCGCCGCCCCCGCCGCCGCGGCGCCCCAGCCCGAGGTCCGGGTGTTCGTCGGAGCGAAGATCCCGTCCGAAGAGCTCCGCGGCGCCCGCGTCAACGCCGCAGGCAAGGGCGTCATCGTCCGTGTCGCACCAGGCAAGGACCGCGCGACCGGGAAGGTGCAGACCGTCGGGACGTTCACGCCGAACCCCGCGCAGCTTGCCGCCATCCGCGCCGCCGCGGAGGGCGTCTACGCCACTGCGAAGGTCACCGTGCCGAAGGCGCGCGGCGAGATGTACGCCGCCATCACGGTGAAGATCGGGACGAAGGAGCGCACGGCGCTGGGGCTGCACGGCATCTCGCCGCAGACGAAGGCCCTGCTCGACGCACTCAACGTCGTCCTGCCGCCGGCGCGGCAGCTGCCCGTCCCGGAAGGTCTCGTCGCCACCGCCGCGGAGTCGCCGCCCGGCGCCAAGTGCCCGCCGGGGGAGACGGCGACCACCGCGTCGCGTGAGGTCTCGCTCAAGGACGCTGCGAAGGCCGGCATGGTCAAGCTCACGAGCAAGGGCAAGGTCAGCGGCGACGGCGTGAAGGTCGAAGGGACCTGGAAGCCGATCAAGGCGCCGGTGAAGCTGCGCGTGAACATCGAGTTCGTCGACAGCGGCCCGTCGCCGACCGCGCCGACCCCGTCGTCGATCGCAGGCCAGATCGAGGGCCAGCTCAACGGCAAGCTGAAGTACAAGGGCCAGCCGATCAAGGTCGACGTCGTCGCCAAGCGCCGTTCGAGCACCGATGCGCCTACCCCGTGCTTCCACCAGATCTACTTCTATCCCGACAACGGGGTGCGCGACTACGTCGACGGTCTCGACGGGCTGACCAACCCGCAGCCGCAGGGCGGGCAGTGGAACTACGGTGGCGCCAACGACGCCGTGACGTGGGCCCACGAGACCATGCACCTCGCGGGGCTCAACGACCAGTATCGCGACTACTTCCAGGTCGGCGGCAAGGAGTACCCGGTGCCGTCCTCGGTCAACAGCGAGGACAAGGAGGCGCTGAAGAAGTGGGCCGAGTCGAAGGGCCTGGACGTCAACGCCGGCAAGCTGCATTCCATCCCGCACAAGGGGCACGAGAACGACCTCATGGGCAGCGCCGAGGGCGGGTTCGACGTGCCGGAGGGGTCGCTCGCGAAGATCTGGGCGCTGTCGGCGAAGACCGTCGACATCCACGGGGAGCCCGGCGACATCCTGCTGAACAAGAACCCCGGCCACCAGAACCTCGGCGTCGGCGCGGCGTTCGACATGAGCGTGAAGCCCGGCAAGCCCGCGGTGAAGGAGGGCATGGTCGCCTACTGCATCGACCTGCAGGACAAGGGGCCCGCGGTGGGCGACGTGTTCGACGTGCTCGGCAACGCGGCCGAGCGTCCCGAGCCGGGGATGGCCGAGCTGGCGCGGGTCCTGCGCCACGTCGACAGCCTGCAGCAGCGGCTCCTCGAGGAGGTCCGCGGCGCGCAGCTCGCCGTCTGGCGGGTGACGAACGAGGACGGCACGACCTCGTACTCGGAGGCGGTCGACGCGATCCTCGCGGCGGCACAGGTCCCGCCGGGCGTGAACTACAACGCGCCGCACTTCGAGACGCCGAACCCCGGGGTCCCGGAGACGACGAGCATCACGAACGGGGCCGTGGACCCCACGGCCAGCACCGACCCGGCGGTCGCCGCGGAGATCGAGCGCCAGGCGGTCGCGCCGAAGCCGAAGCTCACCCGGCTGGCCATCGGCCCCCGGCGGATCACGGGCGCCACGCGGGTCCTCACGGTGACGTTCGAGCTCAGCGGCGCGGGCGACCGGGTGCGCGCCCGGGTGTTCAAGCGCGGCCGGCGCAAGGCGCTGCGCACGACGAAGCTGCGCACCGTGGAGGCCGGGGCGACGAGCTTCGCGCTCGTCGTGCCGAAGCTGTCGCCGGGGTCCTACAGCGTCCGGCTGAGCGGCCGGTTCGGCCAGAGGACGGTGCGGTTGCGCGTCAGCGGGTGATCCGCTCGCAGCTGCTGCCCAGCACCTCGTCGAAGCGGTCGAGGTGCACGGTGTCGAACCCGCTGCCGCAGCGCACGCGGTCGCGGGTGCCGTCGACGAGGTTGACGATGTCGTTGCCCGGGCCTGCGTTCACGCGGTCGCGGTTCATGCCGCCCCAGATGCGGTCGTTGCCGGGGCCGCCCTTGATCACGTCCCGCCCGCGGTCGCCGGTGATCCGATCACCGCCGCTGCCGCCGTAGATGCGGTCGTTGCCCTTGCGCCCGGCGATGACGTCGCGACCCGGCCCGCCGGACAGCGCGTCGGCGCCGGCCTGACCCTCGATGACGTCGTCGCCCGCCTCGCCGAAGACGCGGTCGTTGCCCGACCCGCCGAGGAGCTTGTCGTCGCCGCCGCGGCCGTAGACCCAGTCGGCGCCGCCCATGCCCATGATCTTCTCGGGCCCGTTCGTCCCGAAGATCTTCTGGGGCGCGCGGTTGCCCGTGATGAGTCGCAGGCCGTCGTAGCCGGGGTCGCGCGGGGGAGACGCGGCGACCGTCACGCGCTCGCACCCGCGCAACGGCGTCCCGCTGAGGTCCGCCGCGTCGAGGAGGACGGTGTCGTCGCCCGCACCGCAGTCGATGCGGGCGTCGGCGAGCTCGTCGTGCTCGTCGGCGGTGTACGCCGCGCCGTCGGACGGCGCCGGGACGAGGTCCACGGCGTTGACGACGTCGTCGCCATCACCGGCGATGAAGGTGTCGCGACCCGGCCCGCCCTCGAGCCGGTCGTTGCCGGTGCCGCCGCGCATGGTGTCGTTGCCGCGGCCGCCGGCCAGCACGTCGTTGCCGCTGTCGCCGCGCAGGGAGTCCTTGCCGCTGCTTGCGACCACGCGGTCGTCGCCCGGCCCGCCGCGCAGGATGTCGCTGCCGCTGCCGCCGAGGATCTCGTCGTTGCCGCCGTCGCCCCACAGCCGATCGGTCGCGTTGCCGCCGGAGATCCAGTCGTCGCCCGCGCCCCCGCGGGCGCGGTCGTGGCCGAACTCCATGGAGATGCGGTCGCGGCCGTTGTCGCCACGCGCGCGGTCGTTGCCCGGGCCGGCGCGGATCACGTCGTCGCCCGGGCCGCCGCGCAGGCGATCGTCGCCCGTGCCGCCGGAGAGGAGGTCGTTGCCGTGGCCGCCCCACATGCGGTCGTCGGCGGACTCGCCGTGCAGGCGGTCGCGCCCGCTGTTGCCGCTCAGGCGGTCGCGGTCCGAGCCGCCCAGCAGCCGGTCGTTGCCCGGGCCGCCGTGCAGATGGTCACGGGAGCGCTGGCCGCGCAGGCTGTCGCTGCCCCCGCGGCCCCACAGTCGGTCGGGGCCGCTCGTCCCGAGCAGCAGGTCGCGGCCGGGGCCGCCGCTCGCGCGGGCCACGGCGTCGCCGGCCTTGGCCCGGACGACGCGCAGCTCGGCGGCCGACGCGGGGACGGCGGAGAGCACCGCGGCAGCGAGAGCGGAGAGGACGGTGAGACGGCGGGCCACGCTTCTACCTTCGACGCGCCGGCGGCGGAGTTGAGGGCAGATGGACGCTCAGTGCGCCGGGGCGTACGCGGGATCGTGCTCGTGCTGGCGGAAGAAGTCGACGAACGCGCCCACGTACGAGCTGAACGGCGGGCACGACACGCCGTG
>SYBY01000526.1 GCA_005788585.1 Actinomycetota bacterium
GACGCCTGGTAGGCCGACCACCCCGGCGACGGCGGCAGCCCCCGCACGCCGCTCGTCGAGATGTTCACGAGGTGGCCGGCCCGGCGCTCGCGCATCGCGGGCAGGAGCGCGAGGGTCAGCTGCACGGGACCGAGGTAGTTCACGCCGATCGTGCGCTGGAAGTCGTGGAAGCGGTCGGTCGAGTCGGCGATGGACCGCCGGATCGACTTGCCCGCGTTGTTGACGAGCACGTCGGGCGGGCCGTGCTCGAAGAGCAGGCGCAGGGCCAGGTCGCCCACGGCGGCCTCGTCGGTGAGGTCGCAGGCGTAGGGGTGCGCGTGCGGGCCCAGCTCGCCGGCCAGCTCCTCCAGCCGCTCGGCCGTCCGCGCGACGATCACCACGGTTGCGCCGGCACGCGCGAGCCGGCGGGCGGTCGCTTCGCCGATGCCGTACGACGCGCCGGTGACCACCACGGTCTTCCCGGCGACGGCGGCGCGCAGCTCGTGCTCGCCCGTGCGGGCACGGCCGTTCACGGCGGCGACGACGGCGGGAGAGGAGGCGATGCGGCGGCGGAGGGACATTTCAGATAACGACGTTATGTGAGCGTCGGTACTGTTTCATATCCCGCCGATGCACGTCGCCACCCCGACCACCCGCGCCGCGCGCCAAGCCGAAACCGTCCGAGGCCTCACCGACGCCGCCGTCGAGCTCTTCCTGCGCGACGGCTACAGCGCGACGCCGGTCGGCGCCATCGCGGCGCAGGCGGGGGTCACCACCGGCGCGCTCTACGCGAACTTCTCCGGGAAGGCCGCGCTCGGTCTCGCCGCGCTGGACCGCATCCGCGTCACGCAGGTGACGAGTCTCGCCGCGCACCTCTCCGGCGCCGACACCTTCCCCGAGCGGATGACGCTCCTCGGCGAGTGGACCGAGGAGGTCGTCGCGACATCGGGCTGGCCGCGGTTCGAGTTGGAGTTCGCACTCGCCGCGCGCGAGGACCCGGAGCTCGTCGACGTCCTCGCCGAGCGCCGCGCCGCGCTGCACGCCGGGCTCGCCACGGTCATCGAGCGCCAGCTCGCCGAGACGGGCGCCATCGCGCGCCTCTCGATCGACGAGATGGTCCGCGCACTGCTGGGCCTGGGCATCGGCATCGCGGTGCAGCGCATGCTCGACCCGACCATCCCGGTCGACACGCTCCCGCGGCTGTTCGACCAGCTCGTCAGCGACGGCTGAACGTCTCGACCGTGACCGACACGGTCACGGTGAACGGCGACGGCAGCGACGCGGCCCCCGCGGCGAGGTCCTCCGGGCTCCAGTGAAACGCCGCCGGACCCATGCCGGCGAGCTGCAGGAGCGCGTCGTGCTCGAGCTGGAGCGCGAAGCGCACATGGATCAGTGCGACCGGCGCGAACGCGTCGCCGAGCCGGGCATGGAGCCGGGCGCGCTTGTCGGGCTGCACCCCGAGCAGGCCGAGCGGGTCGCGTGCTTCGGCGAGGTGGTCGTCCGCCGCGCTGGCGACGACCAGCACCCCTCCGGGCGCGAGCACCCGCGCGAACTCCTCCCCGTTGCGTGGTGAGAACACGCTGAGCAGCGCGTCCGCCGCGCCGTCGCGCACCGGCAGCGGCCGGGTCAGGTCGCAGGTGACGGCCGCCAGCCGCGGGTGCGCTCGCGCCGCCCGGCGGGTGGCGGTCCGCGACGCGTCGAGGGCGATCCCGTCCCAGCCGGGGCGAGCGTCGAGGACGCCGGCGGTGTGGTGCCCCGTCCCCGCCCCCGCGTCGATGAGACAGCTGCCGGGGCTCGGCGGCAGCGCGTCTGCGATGGCGGCGGTCAGGGGCGCGTAGTGGCCGGCGCCCAGGAACGCGTCGCGCGCCTCGAGCATCGCGGGCGTGTCGCCGGGTGGCAGCTCGCCGCCGGGCGGCAGGAGCGTGACCCCGCCACCCCGCGCGCGGTCGTAGTGGTGGCCGTGCTCGCAGACCACCTCGCGCGCATCCGCGATCACGGGCGCGCCGCAGTGCGGGCATCGCAGGCGCCCGGCGACGGCAGGGAGCGCGTCGCTCACGCGCCGGTGGTCAGCGCCGTGAGCGCCTCGTCGAGATGGTCGCGGAGCACGTCCGGACCATCCTGCTCGATCGCGGCGACGAGTGCGATGTGGTCGGGTCCGAGCCGGTCACGCGTCCACACCGGGCGCAGTTGCATGGTGAACAGCGCGAGTTCGCCGTCCAGCGCCTCGTACGCGCGGGCGATCCGCGGTGCGCCGGCCGCGGCGACCATCGCTCCGTGCACGGCGTTGTGCGCCGCCGCGACATCGGCCCAGCCGGTGCGACGGCGCGCCGCCAGCCGCGCGAGCTCGGCGGCCGCGTCGTGCACCGTGGAGGGCAGGCGGCCGTCGTGGCGCTTGAGCGCGAGGTGGGCGGCCTCGCGCTCGAGGGCGAGGCGCAGGGCGAAGAGCTCGCGCAGCTCGTCATTGTCCAGGGCGGCCACCCGCGCGCCGCGGTTCGGTTCGATCCGGACCAGGCCGTCGGCCTGCAGGGCGCGCAGCGCCGCACGGAGCGTGTGGCGCGCGACGTCGTAGCGCTCGGTCAGCTCGCGCTCCACGAGTCGCTCTCCGGCGGGCAGGTCGCCGTCGAGGATGCGCTCGCGCAGCACGGTGACGAGCGCGTCGACGGCTGAGACGCGCGGGAGCGGCTCGACGCTCACGCGGGCACCACGTCGGCGGTCGTCGGCTCGGGGCGCTTGCGGCCGGGGAGCGCCAGGACGGCAAGGCCGGCGAGGACGAGCCCGGCGCCGACGAGCGCGAGGGCTCCCGGCTGCTCGTCGAGGACGGTCATGCCGAGGGCTGCGGCGGTGACCGGCTCGGCGAGCACGATGGTCGCGGTCTCCCCGCTGGAGAGGTGGCGGAGGCCGCGCGCGAAGAGGACGTACGCGAGCGCGGTGGGGATGGCGCCCAGGTACAGCGCGAGCGCGAGGCCGCCTGGTTCGGCCAGGAACGCCGGGCCCGCGATGAACAGGACCGGCAGCAGCAGCACGCCCGCGCTCGCGAAGCCCGCGGCCATGACGCCCTCCGGCGTGGCGCCGCGTTCGAGCTGGCCCTTGGTCACCACGGTGTACGTGCCGTACCCGGCGCCCGCGACGACGGCGAGCACGATGCCGAGCGGATCGATGCTCGCGTCTCCCGACCCGCCGAGGACGAGCAGTGCGACACCGATGCCCGCGAGGGTCGTGGCGGCGGCCCAGCGCTTCGTCAGCCGTTCGCCGTTGAGGAGCGCCCCGAGACCGCCTGCGACCGCCGGGCCGGTGCCGATGGCGACGACGGTTCCGACCGCGACACCGGTGAGGTCGACCGCCGCGAAGAACGCGAGCTGGTAGATCGCGATGCCGACGGCGATGCCGGCGATCGCGCGCCGGTCGCGGGGCATCGAGGCCCCGAGCAGGCGCGCGGCGAGGAGCAACAGCGCGCCGCCCACCGCGATGCGCGCAGCACCGACGGCCAGCGGGCTGGCGTCAGGCCCGAGGGCCTGGGCGGTGCCGGTGGTGCCGAAGAGGATCGCGGCGAAGAGGACGAGCAGGCGAGGCACGATGTGGAATTGTTCCACAATCCGTGGGAGACGACAAGGCCGCCGCGACGAGCGCGGCGGCCGGGGTCTGCGGTCCTACGCGAGGACGGGCTCGAGCTCGGCTTCGAGCTTGCGCTTCGGGTACGCGCCGATGATCTTCTTGGCGACGCTGCCGTGCTTGAAGATGATCATCGTCGGGATCGAGAGGACCTCGAACTGGGCGGCCGTCTGCTGGTTCTCGTCCACGTTGAGCTTGACGATCTTCAGCTCCGGCTTCTCGCCCGCGATCTCCTCGAGCACGGGGGCGACGACGCGGCACGGGCCGCACCCCGGTGCCCAGAAGTCCACGAGCACGGGGCCGTCGGCCTCGATGACCTCGGCCTGGAAGTTCGCGTCGGTGACGTCCTGAAGGGTGCCGGCCATGGAATGTGGTCTCCTGTCGAAGGGCTCCTGCCCTGACCACTATACAAAGTGAAGCGTCAGCCGAGCCCGAGTCCGCGTTCGAGGATCATCGGCGTGATGTAGACCTCGGTGAACGCGGCGATCACGAGCATCGGGACCGCGAAGGCCAC